>JAHDDQ010000019.1:0-33927 GCA_020629275.1 Tenacibaculum sp.
ATCAAATTCTTTCTCAAATGTTAATCCTCGAACAAAATTTAAATTGGCTCCTTTTACGACTTGCATTCTAAGCTTCTTAATCGTAAAAGCTTTGTCAGCAACCCAAAAATTCCCTTTGAAAGCCAAATCTTGGTCTCTAATTGGGAAGAAATAAATATTATATAATTTCGTGTTATTTTGTACAATACTATCATATAACACATAATCATAAGTAGCAAAACCATCTGTGGATAAAGGACTTACAAATGATTTTCTTAATAATGTTATATTATTTCTAAAAACATCAATATTCTGAAATGTATTCGCCATTCTATCAAAAACAAATCCTTGTGCTCCTAGTCCTTCTTCTTTTTCTGCTTTAATATCTTCACGTTTAATATCTCTAATATTATCTCCGTATACATTTGCTATTTGTTCATTGATATAAATAGGTATGTAGTAATTAATTCCATCACTATCATACTTTACCTCTTTTATAGCTTCCTTATAATCTTTTTGAAAAATTCTTTTAATGAATGCAGTATCTAGGTTGTTTAATCCTATTTCTATCGTTTTATGCCTCTTGAATTGATAATAATCAACTAATCCAACACCATTCTTCCGTTTTCTTTTCCAGATTTCTTTTAGGATTTTATAGGCTGGGTTTTCTTTCTTTTTTAATCTTTTTTTAGGTTTGGTTACTACAATTACTTCTTCTAGCACATCCGTTCCTTCTTTCAATACAATATTAAGGTATTTTGTTTTGTAAGAAACCTTAATCGTTTGGGTTTGAAAACCGACAAAAGATACTTCTAGAACACCTCTCTTTCTAGATGTTCTAAAAGCAAATTTACCATTATCGTCTGTAGTTACACCTTCTGTAGTTCCTTGTATAAAAACATTAACAAAAGGCATAGGATTATTAAATTCATCAACTATTTTCCCCCTTAGAATTAGTTGAGCATTCGCTAAAAAGCTTAAAAATATTAAGCCAATAAAAAGTTTTACTCTCATGGTTATATTCACACTAAAATCCTTTCAACAAAAAATGTTAAAAGGATTTTAATAATTTGATTATTTATTTAATGTACTTACTTAATGTACATTACCTGTTTTACGGCTTCAACAACATCATTAGCATTTGGTAACCACTTTTCAAGTAATACAGGAGAATAAGGTGCAGGGGTATCTGCAGTTGTAATCCTTTTTATTGGAGCGTCTAAATAATCAAACGCTTCATCTTGTACTCTAAAAGTTATTTCAGAGGAAACACTACCAAAAGGCCATGCTTCTTCTAATATTACTAATCTATTTGTTTTCTTTACTGATTTTAAGATTGCGTTATGATCCATTGGCCTAACGGTTCTTAAATCAATAACCTCTGCCGAGATACCTTCTTTTTCTAAAACTTCAGCTGCTTTGTATGCTTCTTTAATTATCTTACCAAAAGAAACTATAGTAACGTCTGTTCCTTCTCTTTTTATTTCTGCAACTCCAATTGGTATAATGTATTCTCCTTCTGGAATTTCCATTTTATCGCCATACATTTGTTCTGATTCCATAAAAATTACTGGATCATCATCTCTTATGGCTGCTTTTAACAAGCCTTTTGCATCGTAAGGATTAGATGGCACTATTACTTTCAATCCTGGACAATTAGCATACCAACTTTCAAAAGCTTGTGAATGTGTTGCTGCTAACTGACCTGCAGACGCTGTAGGTCCTCTAAATACTATTGGGCAATTAAACTGACCACCGCTCATCTGACGGATTTTTGCAGCATTATTGATTATTTGATCAATCCCTACTAAAGAGAAATTGAAAGTCATATATTCTACTATAGGTCGATTCCCATTCATTGCTGAACCAACTGCTATACCACCGAAACCTAGCTCAGCTATTGGAGTATCTATTACTCTTTTCTCTCCAAACTCATCTAACATTCCTTTACTAGCTTTATACGCTCCGTTGTACTCTGCAACTTCTTCACCCATTAAGTAGATGCTTTCATCACGACGCATTTCTTCACTCATTGCTTCGCAAATTGCCTCTCTGAATTGAACTGTTTTCATATATTTTTAGTAGTTGTTTATTTAAGTCTGCTAAATTAATAAATTTAAGTCTAAAAACAGACCTAGTTTTTCGTCAAAATCCAGACATCTTGTGTAGGTCTATTATTTTTGATTCCTCTTTCAAGATGATCTAACACTCTAAAACCCGAAGACTTGCATAATTCCTCAAATAATTTGGGAGGTTGATATGCTGCAAACAATCTATTTCCTTCTATCTTATAGTCGTGTTCGATCAAGATTCCTTTCTTAAATTTTTTCTTATCTGACTTATTTAGTTTTGTTGCATAAGCTTTTCCATGTGTTGTGATGAATACAATTGCATTAACTTTTGACACGCGGTATAATTCATCTAGCCATTGTTTATGTTTCTCCATAGACAAATGTGTAAAAATTGAGATACTATAAATTACATCAAAAAAATTATTATCGAACTCTAAGGGAGGTGTGAGTTCATTTTCTTTTACCATGCAGTTTTTTAAATTCGCTTTACACCAGGCTACATAATTTGTGTTGTAATCCGATCCATAAACAGTTGAGTCAGTAGTTAAATCTGGAATATGACGTAACACTCTACCAGCACCACAACCCCAATCTAATATCTTTACTTTATCCAATTGTTTGTATTCAGAGAGCGTATTAACTACCCATTGAGCTGTATCTTTTCCTCCATTATAAAATTTTTCATAATTCAAGTCAAACGTTTCGTACATGTAGAAATCTGGTGGTAGATTTACATCTGGATATGTTTTTAAAAACGTTTTATTCTCTTTTTCTCTCCTTATTTTAGTTAGTCTATAATTTAATTTTTCAACGACAGTAATCAATCCTAAATTATAAATTATTTTCTTTAATTGTTTTTTCATCTAGCACATGTAATTGAACACAAAGGTATCTTCTTATTTAAAATTTAACACTATTATTTACAATCATAAGTCAATAAATTTATTATGCATGCATAATAAATCAAAAAAAAGCCGTAAATTCGTAGCTCAAAATTAAGGTTCTTTAAAACAATAAGATATGAAAATATTAGTTTGTATCAGCCATGTGCCTGATACCACTTCAAAAATTAATTTTACTGACAACGATACTAAATTTGATACTAACGGAGTTCAATTCGTTATCAATCCATATGATGAGTTTAGTTTAACTCGTGCTATGTGGTTTAAAGAAAAGCAAGGAGCATCTGTAACAGTTGTTAATGTAGGAGGAGCAGAAACTGAACCAACACTTCGTAAAGCTTTAGCCATTGGTGCTGATGATGCTATAAGAATAAATACTGAACCTACTGACGGTTTCCTAGTAGCTAAAGAGTTAGCTGAAATTGTAAAAAATGGAGGATATGATCTTGTTTTAGCTGGTAAAGAGTCTGCTGATTATAACGGACAAATGGTACCTGGTATGTTAGCTAGTATTGTTAATTTTAACTTTGTGAATGGATGTGTCGGTTTAGAAGTAGATGGTAATAACGCTATTTTAGAAAGAGAGATCGATGGTGGTGAAGAAAAAGTTTCTTCAACTTTACCTATGGTAGTTGCAGGACAAAAAGGAATCGTAGAAGAGAAAGATCTTCGTATTCCTAACATGCGTGGAATTATGATGGCTCGTAAAAAACCATTAAATGTAGTTGAAGCTTCTGGTGCAGGTGCTACAACAAACACAAAAACATTTGAAAAGCCAGCACCTAAAGGAGCTGTAAAATTAGTTGATAATGTTGATGATTTGATCAACTTATTACATAACGAAGCAAAAGCAATTTAATTAAAAATCTTTTTAACTATTTATCACATTAAATTAGTTAAGCAAAAAAATAAAAATATATGTCTGTATTAGTTTTTGCCGATTCATCGGAAGGAAAATTCAAAAAAACAGCTTTTGAGGTTGTTTCATACGGAAAAAAAGTAGCTGAACAATTAGGTATTGATTTAGTTACATTAACCATAAACGGAGGCGATGCTTCTGAATTATATACGTACGGTGCTGATAAAGTTTTGGAAGCAAAAAATGATTTAACATCTTTTAATGCCAAAGGATATGCTGGTGTAATTACCGCTGCGGCTCAAGCTCAAAATGCTACCGTAGTTGTAATTGATTCAAGTATAGATGGTTTAACTGTTGCGCCTTTAGTAGCTGTTGGCTTAGATGCTGGATATGCTTCTAATGTAGTTGAGTTACCAAATACTGACGGTTCTTTCACCGTTAAAAGAAAGGCATTTTCTAACAAAGGTTTTAACAATACCGAAATTACAACTGACAAGAAAGTAATAGGTGTTGCTAAAAATTCTTATGGTGCTCATGAAAACTCAGTTAGTGGAGCAAGTGAAAGTTTTGATGCTTCTTTACCGGAATTAGGCGTTGAGTCTCTTTCTATAGAAAGAGCTTCAGGGAAAGTAACAATTGCCGATGCTGATGTGGTTGTTTCTGCTGGTCGTGGATTAAAAGGACCAGAAAACTGGGGAATGGTAGAAGAATTGGCAGAGGTTTTAGGTGCAGCAACAGCATGTTCTAAACCTGTATCTGATTTAGGTTGGAGACCTCATGGTGAGCACGTTGGACAAACAGGTAAACCAGTAGCTTCAAATTTATATATAGCTATTGGTATCTCAGGTGCAATACAACATTTAGCTGGGGTTAATGCCTCTAAAGTTAAAGTAGTTATAAATAATGATCCTGAGGCACCTTTTTTCAAAGCAGCTGACTACGGTATTGTAGCTGATGCTTTTGAAGTAGTTCCTCAATTCATAGAAAAATTAAAAGCTTTTAAGCAATCTTAAAAATACTTTTAGATAATTATAGCAAACCTCGAATATTCCTTTTATTCGAGGTTTATCTTTTTTAATATTAAAGCTTTTCATCCTCATATTTTTTATTAAATTGTGGCACTTTAAAAGCAGTCTAATTAAAGACCGCTTTTTTGTATGAAGACAGATCAATGAGCCTAGTAAGAATAACAATTAAGGGAATTTCGTATAGTCAAACTCAAAGCGGAGCGTATGCTCTTGTATTAAGTGAAATGGACGGTACACGAACCCTACCAATTATAATTGGAGCGTTTGAAGCACAATCTATAGCTATAGCTTTAGAAAAAGAAATTCGACCACCAAGACCTTTAACACACGATTTATTCAAATCGTTTGCAAAACGTTTTGACATAAATATAAAGCAAATCATTATTCATAAATTAGTTGATGGAGTATTTTTCTCCAGTTTAATTTGTGAAAAAGATGGTGCTGAAGAGGTTATTGATACTCGAACTTCTGATGCTATAGCCTTAGCTGTTAGATTTCAAGCACCCATATTCACTTATGAAAATATACTAGACAAAGCTGGTATTTATTTGAAAACAGACGAACAATTAGATGTAAGTGGTGAAGAAGAGGAAGATTTAATGGAATTAATTACCGAAGAAGATCCAACCCTCGAAAGTGATTATACCTCACTCAGCCTAAGCGAATTAGAAAATGAATTAAAAGACGCTGTTATGAACGAAGACTATGAAATGGCTGCTAAAATAAGAGATGAAATCAGTAAACGTTCTTAAACGTCACATTACTTACTTATGAAGAAAATATCTAGTATAATTTTACTTTTATCTGTATTCCTTTCTTTTGGTCAAAGCATTAAAAAAAAATGGGATTTTTTATCAGTTGAAAAAATTGATGGTCAAAAACTAGTAGAAGTTACCAAACAAGATTCTATCTATTTCACAGATAATAGTTTCTCTTACTCTTTACAAAACAAAAACAATCTCAATGCTGAAGGTAATTATATCTTTCAGAATAATTTATTAATTTTTAAATATGTAACCCCTAAAGATACTGTTAGATATTATAATGTAATAACACTTACCGACACCAACTTAACACTTTCTGAAAATGATGTACTTTATAAGTTCTCTTCACCTTCTGAGATTACAAGTGAATCGAAGAAGGATGCTTCTACTTCAAATATTACATTACAAAAAACTAAAAATGATGAAATAATCCCAAGCCAAGGATTTTCATTTACTAGCATGTGGAGAGGTATTTTAGGGATGCTTGCACTACTCATCGTTTCTTTTTTATTCAGTAGTAATAGAAAAGCAATCGATTGGAAGACGGTTGGATTAGGGCTTTTTCTTCAACTATTAATAGCAATAGGTGTTTTGAAAATCTCTTTTATCCAATCTATATTTGATTTTGTTAGCGATATATTCATAAATATACTGCAATTCACAAGAGCTGGTAGTAAGTTTTTATTTGAAGGCTTAGTTGTTGATATGGACACTTTTGGTTTCATCTTTGCTTTTCAAGTATTACCTACAATAATTTTCTTTTCAGCATTAACTTCTTTACTATTCTACCTAGGAATCATACAACGAATAGTAAAAGTATTGGCATGGCTTCTATCCAAGGCTTTAAAAATATCTGGTGCTGAAAGTTTATCTGTAGCTGGAAATATTTTCTTAGGTCAAACTGAGGCTCCCTTGCTAATTAAAGCTTACTTGGAAAAAATGAATCGATCAGAAATCTTACTTGTTATGATCGGTGGAATGGCTACAGTAGCAGGTGCTGTGCTAGCGGCATATATAGGTTTCTTAGGAGGAGGTGATCCTATTATGGAAAAAGAGTTTGCTAAACATTTATTAGCTGCGTCTGTAATGGCTGCCCCAGGTGCAATCATAATTTCAAAAATATTATATCCGCAAACTGAACATGTAAATACAGATGTTAAAGTTTCATCAGAAAAAATAGGTTCAAATATATTAGACGCTATAGCAAACGGTACTACAGAAGGATTACAGCTTGCATTAAATGTAGGTGCTATGCTATTGGTTTTTGTGGCTTTTATTGCCATGATTAACGGTGTTTTGGGAGGTATAGGCTCATTTGATGGTATAACTGCTTGGAATTGGAACTTTACTTCTATAAATGAGCATATTTCCACGAATACGCCATATAAAAAACTTGAATTAGAATTTATACTTGGTTATGTTTTCGCTCCTTTGATGTGGCTAATTGGAATTGCTAAGGAAGATATGGCTTTAATGGGACAATTGCTTGGCGTTAAGTTAGCGGCTAGTGAATTTATTGGATATATACAGTTAGCTGAACTTAAAAATGTTGCTAATGCTACGCACTTATCTTACAATAAATCTATAATCATGGCTACGTATATGCTTTGTGGCTTTGCTAACTTTGCATCCATAGGAATTCAAATTGGTGGAATTGGTTCTTTAGCTCCTGGACAGAGAAAAACACTATCAGAATTTGGAATTAAAGCATTAATTGGTGGTACTATTGCTTCTTTGATGTCGGCTACTATTGCTGGAATGATTATAGGATAAAAACTAAGAATAAAACTAACTTTGGAATTAATAATCATAATTTTTATTGGGTTTACCATCATTATGGTTTATGACATTGTAGGGTCTATACTATCACGAATATTAAACTTTGAATATGTATGGCTTACTTTTGGTTCTTTTTTTATTTATGGGTTGACTGCATTATATTTAGAAAAACATACAAACCTTTTAAACACAATGATCAGTAGCTTTTTACTAGGTGTATTCGACTCTACTGTAGGCCTGTTAATTGCTAAAAAGCTTAATGCAAAAATCTCAGATGAAGATAAAAAGATCATTAAAATCACTCCGAAGTTGGTAATTCAAATGGGACTTTTAGCTTCAATTATAGCCATAATAACAATTCTTATATTCTCATAAATAAGCAATTAATTCTTTAGCATTATAATTTGTGTATTAAAATAGCGTTCTAAACTATACTTTAGAAATTGCCTATGTTTAAGAAACTAATTTTATTAATCTGTTTTATACAATTATTAAGTATATATCCTCAAGCAAAAACGATTCATGTTTTTGTGTCGTTATGTGATAATCAATTCCAAGGTATAGTTCCTGTTCCAAAAAAGTTAGGGAATGGTAAAGATCCTAGTAATAATTTGTATTGGGGAGCGGCTTATGGGGTGAAGTCATATTTCCACCGCATTGCTAAAGACTGGAAACTTGTAAAAAAAATTACCTCATCAAATGACGATGTTCTTGAACGTGTACTTTTCAAGCACAAATACAAAAGTATTTTCCTACTAGCTGATGCTTATGATGGGGAACAAATAAAATCATGTACACGAAATTTCCTTAAAGCTTCCAATCATCAAAGCCCAGAAATCGTAACTTACAACAAACAAAAACTATCATTTGGAGGTGATGCCAATTTATTAGCTTATATAGGTCATGACGGACTGATGGATTTCAGTCTTAATATCGATTATCAAAAAAATATTAAAAAGGAGAAAGATGTAATTATTTTAGCTTGTTACAGTCAACATTTTTTTCTCCTGAAATAAGAAAGGCTAAAGCTAATCCGATATTATGGACGACACATTTAATGGCTCCAGAAGCGTATACACTAGAAGCAACCATAAATAGCTGGATTAACAGCAAACTACTTCCTGAAATTAGAGAAAATGCTGCTCAAGCTTATCATAAATATCAAAAATGTGGTTTAAGAGGAGCTAGAAATTTATTTACTTACGGATTTAAATAAAAAACTACTTAAGTAGCACGAATTAAGATACTTAAACTTATTTTTTTACTTATTTCATGTTTTTTTTGATATATTTATGCAACCCCGAATTATCAAATAAAATATCATGATAAAACTACCATATCTAGACCACAATAAAACGCTACTTAAAACTGCACTTTTAAAAGGATTAAATTTTCGATAATTTTTGTTGTAAAAAGAAAACTAGCACACACCCTACTTGGGTTGATGGTTAATAGTCTAATCTTTTTTAAAACTCTAATACACATAACCATAATTTTTACCAAAAGATAAAAATCAACATTTATCCAATAAACTTTTAACACACCAAATCTATTTATTATGAAAAACTTTTCAAATTTAAAAGGAGTCAAAATTCTATCTAAAGTTGAACAAAAAGAAATCAACGGAGCATTTAGTCGTCCATATTGCAAGGGGCACAACCAGTGCTGTGTAAGAGTATCTTCAGGCATAGAAATCTGTGACTATGGGTACTGTGTTAACGGAGGCTGTATTTGGGCCTAAACTCAACATTAAATTTAATTAACTATAAATCAAATATTATGACCAAACTTAAAAATCTAAAAGGATTTAAAACACTATCAAAAAAAGATCAAAGTGAAATTAATGGTGGAGCCAGAGCATACTGTGGTGGGCCAAAACAATGCTGCATCAGAGTCTCTAATGAAATCGAATTTTGCGACTATGGGTATTGTGTAGAACCTAATCGATGTATTTGGGCTTAATTTAAAATCAATTAAAATTTAATATCATGAAAAAAATTTCAGATTTCAAAGGAAGTAAAGTTTTATCAAAAAACGAACAAAAAGAAATTAATGGATCTATGCTAGGTGGTCCTTACTGCATTAATAACGCTTGTTATATTTCATTACCTACAGGACAGTTTCGTGTAGGAATTTGTCGTTTTGGGAATTGTATTTTTTATTAACTAAAATAAAGTATCGTTAATAACTTACTGAAAACAATTTGAAAAGCACCAATAAAAAATGTTGGTGCTTTTTTATTTTTACGCTTAAAATAATAGCGTACAAAATGCAACAGTATTTAGATTTAGTAAAGCATGTACTAAAACATGGTAATGAGAAAGGCGATAGAACTGGAACTGGAACAAAAAGTGTTTTCGGGTATCAAATGCGTTTTGATTTAAGTGATGGATTTCCAATGGTAACAACTAAAAAACTACACTTAAAATCTATTATCTATGAACTGCTATGGTTTATTAAAGGAGATACTAATGTAAAATATTTACAAGAAAATGGTGTAAGAATTTGGAATGAATGGGCAGATGAGCACGGAGATTTAGGCCCCGTATATGGACACCAATGGAGAAATTGGAATAGCGATGAAATTGATCAATTGAAAGATGTTATCGAAACATTAAAAAATAATCCAAACAGCAGACGTATGCTTGTTTCTGCCTGGAATCCAAGTGTTCTACCAGATACCTCAATTTCTTTTTCAGAAAATGTAGCTGACGGAAAAGCTGCATTACCTCCATGCCATGCTTTCTTTCAATTTTATGTTGCAGACGGTAAGCTTTCTTGCCAATTGTATCAAAGAAGCGCAGATATTTTCCTAGGAGTCCCATTTAATATAGCTAGCTATGCGTTGTTTACCATGATGATGGCTCAAGTTTGTGGATATGAAGCTGGTGAATTTATACATACTTTTGGAGATGCTCACATATACAATAATCATCTTGAGCAATTAGAATTACAACTTTCTAGAGATCCAAGACCTCTTCCTACGATGAAGCTCAATTCAACAATTAAGAATATTGAAGATTTTACATTTGAAGATTTTGAATTGATTGATTATAACCCTCATCCACATATCAAAGGAATAGTAGCCATATAAATATTTAACGTTCTTTTATAAGTTAAATCCATTTGTATTTTTAATTATCTAAGTACATTAGTGCATCTAAAACATAAGTGAAAATGATTGCAGAAATTGACACTATTAAAGAAGATATTTACGACATCGTAGCTGAAATTAATGATGAAAATGTTTTAATAGCTATTAAAACCATTATTGAAAATATACATTCGAATACGAAAGACGAAAATACAGATAAAAGAGATTTAACTGGATATATAAAAGAATGGGTGAAGAATATGTAATTTCTAACTTATCTTATTTTTTTTATGATAACAATTATAGCTGCCATTGGTAAGAATAACGAACTAGGGAAAGATAACGATCTTATCTGGCATTTACCCGCAGATTTAAAACGTTTTAAAAAAGTTACCTCTGGTCATTATATAATAATGGGAAGAAATACTTTTGAAAGTATTGGTAAGCCACTCCCTAATCGAACAACCGTAATTATAACTCGTAATAATGATTATTTTAAAGATGGTTGTTTAATTTCTAATAGCATAGAAGATGCTCTTGAATTGGCAGAAAATGAAGAGAATGCTTTTCTTATTGGAGGTGCCCAAATATATAAACAAGCTATAGAAAATAACCTCGTAGATAAACTAGATATTACTATTGTTCATCATGAGTTTGAAGCTGATGTTTATTTTCCTAAGATTGATAATAATATTTGGTACGAGGTCGCTAGAGAAGATTTTAAAGCCGATGAGAAAAATAAATATGACTATAGTTTCGTTTCCTACGCAAGAAAATAATTTATGTCAATTCAACTTACATCAGTCACTAAAACTTACGGAAATCAAAAAGCTGTAGATACTATTTCATTTTCTGCTAACAAAGGGGAAATCGTTGGTTTTTTAGGCCCAAATGGAGCTGGAAAATCAACAACAATGAAAATGTTGACAGGCTTTATAAAGCCAAATGAAGGAACTATACTTATCAATAATCTTGATGTAACCTCTGAAACTATTCAAGCTCAAAGAAGTATAGGTTATTTACCGGAACACAATCCGTTATACACAGATATGTATGTAAAAGAATATTTACTTTTTCATGCTAATATCCATCATATTGATGCTACAAATATTGATACTGTGATAACTAGAGTTGGCTTAACTAATGAGGCTCATAAGAAGGTAAAACAACTATCCAAAGGATATAAACAACGTGTTGGTTTGGCAGCTGCCATTTTACACGACCCTGATGTATTAATTTTAGATGAACCTACTACAGGTTTAGATCCAAACCAATTGGTTGAAATACGAAAGCTTATTAAGGAACTAGGAAAAGATAAAACTGTACTTCTTTCCACACATATTATGCAGGAAGTTGAAGCTGTCTGTGATAGAGTTGTTATTATTAACAAAGGCGTTATAGTTATGGATAAGAAACTAAACGATCTTAAAGAAAGTAATGAGCAAGTTATCACTGTAGGATTCGATTATAAAATTGAAGAACAATTTTTACAACGATTGCCTAACATAAAACATATAAAGAATAATTACGATAACTCTTGGAAATTGAGTTTTGAAGCTGAGGAAGATATGCGACCGAAACTATTTGATTTTGCTCAAGAATATGGTTTAAAAATTTTAGAGTTAAATTCAGAAAATAAAAGTTTAGAAAGTTTATTTCGTGAATTGACTTCCTAATAATTCTTAAAAATCATAATCTGAATCTACATCGTAACTAGAAGAAAAGTCAAAGTCAGAAGAATCAAAACGGTTAAATGCTTCTTCAAATATTTCCAAATTAAGACCAGTAGGTAGTAATTCATCATAGAATAAATAATCACTTTGAACTTCAGTTACATGTTTTCTTTCTTTAAAAATATTTTTTAAGTTTTCTAATAATTTGAAGTTATCAAGTAGAAAAATTATCTCTTTTAACTCTATTATATGGCCTACTATCTCGTCATCAATTTTCTCTACTTCATTAGTTATCAAATTATCTAAAAAGATCAAATATTCTTTTAACTTATCCCTAACTTTTTTGCCTTTATTATTTGTTTTTACAATTCCAAAGAAGTCAAAAAACCTGTTCTTTGAAAAAAAATCAGCAAAAAGATTATTATTTTCAATAATTTCTCTTTTTAGTTTATTCTCGGAGGAGAAGCTCTTGTAAACACTTTTTAAATATGGAATCAAATAATAATAGTGTTCAGTATCTATATTTTCATGAAAATGATTTTCATAGTTTTTGAAATTATGAGTGATGAAATTTTGTCCTGTTTCAACTATAAAAAACTCCCTAATATAATTATGATTTGGATGCCTTTTAGCCTGCTTCTTTTTAATTACTAAAACTTGATTGTATAACAAATCAAGAAAAATTAACTTAATTAATTCTTTTAGCCCAATATTCGTATTTATCAATAGAGCTATTTCTACTAAGCCAAACATTGATATGTTAGATGGAAAATCAATATTATCGAGTTCTACCTCCTCTCTTTCATATATTACTTCTCTCAAATCTATTTTTTAATTCAATTTATAATTAATGTGTTGCTTATCTAATTCTACTAAAAACTCATTAGTAATATTTACTTTTGTATTTCTGCTGGGTAAATCAACTTCTAATTTCTCATCAACATCATAAATGATAAAGCGAACACTATGCGATCCTGAATTGGTAACGAATAAATGTTGTAGATTCTTAATCGTATTCTCTTTTACTTCTTTTAAGGGAAGCTTTAGCGTAACTTTTTTACACATTTTCCCCATAATATCGTGCAATAACATAAACTCATTGAACGAAACTCTTGGATCACCTTTCACACCTTCTTTGTTTGTCCATCCTGGTTTAATCATAGACTTAATAAACAAGAATGAATTTGGAACTAAAAAATGTTTAAATCTTAAATATTCTTCTCCGAATATTCTAAATTCAAAACTGTCATTATAATCTTCAATAGTAAAGGATGCCCAACCTTTTCCTGCTTTAGAAACTCTATGTTGAACATCAGTAACAATGCCTGCAAATGAAATAGCTAATCCTTCATATTTACGTAAATCTTTAAAGTGACTCACTAAACCATTGCAAAACTTCAGTTCGTTTTTAAAGTCATCTAATGGGTGCGCTGAAATGTACATCCCAACCATTTCTTTTTCCTTTGCTAATAGCTCCATAGTTCCCCATGTTTCACAATCGGGTATTATAGGCTCAGGTAATTCAACATCACTAGCCTCACCAAATAAAGACACTTGAGAGGAGTTTTGATTTTCTTGAAATTTATTACCAAAACGAATAGCTTTCTCTAAAAACGTTTGTTCTTTTTCATCTTTAACATAATACTGAGCTCTATGCGTTCCTGAAAACGAATCAAATCCCCCAGCTAGAACTAAACCTTCAAAAGCTTTTTTATTTGCCACTCTAAGATCTACTCGCTTAGCGATGTCAAAAATTGAGGTGAAATGTCCATTTTCTTTTCGTTCTTCTATTATTGCTTTTACAGCAGAACTACCTACTCCTTTAATTGCTGCCATACCAAAACGAACAGCTCCTTCTTTATTTACAGAAAATTTTGAATACGATTCATTTACATCTGGACCTAAAACTTCTAATCCCATTCGCTTGCACTCTTCCATAAAAAACGAAACAGACTTAATGTCATTCATATTATTAGATAGTACTGCAGCCATGTATTCTGCTGGATAATGTGCCTTTAAATACGCAGTTTGATACGCAATCCAAGCATAGCAAGTAGAGTGGGATTTATTGAAGGCATAAGATGCAAAAGCCTCCCAATCTTTCCAAATCTTCTCTAAAGCCTTTTCATCATGACCGTTAGCTTTAGCCTGATCAACAAATTTAGGCTTCATTTTTGCTAATACTGCAGCTTGCTTTTTACCCATTGCTTTACGAAGTACATCAGCTTCACCTTTTGTGAAATCTGCTAACTTCTGTGACAGCAACATTACTTGCTCTTGGTATACTGTAATTCCATAAGTTTCAGATAAGTATTCCTCCATAGCTGGAAGATCGTACTGAATTTCTTCCTCTCCGTGTTTTCTTCTAATGAAAGAAGGTATATATTCTAATGGTCCCGGACGATATAAAGCATTCATGGCAATTAAATCTGCAAAAACTGTTGGCTTAAGCTCTCGCATATACTTCTGCATTCCGGGAGATTCGTATTGAAATATTCCAACGGTTTCTCCACGTTGGAATAATGCATACGTTTCTTGATCATCTATTGGAAAATTTTCAGGATCTAAATCAACTCCATGTCTGGCCTTTACAATTTTAACTGTATCTTTAATTAGGGTTAATGTCTTTAAACCCAAGAAATCCATTTTCAATAATCCAGCACTTTCAACTACTGAGTTATCAAACTGGGTAACATACATATCAGAATCTTTTGCCACAGAAACTGGGACAAAATTTGTAATATCATCTGGCGTAATAATAACACCACAAGCATGTATACCTGTGTTACGAACCGAGCCTTCTAAAACTACAGCTTGATTAATTGTATTGGCTTCTAAACCTCCTCCTTGAGCTATGTTTCTTAACTCATCAACATTAACTTTTTCTTCAGATCTTAATCCTGCTACTTTTCCTTTACTCTTATCATCGTCTCCAAAAATATTTTTTAGCTTTATTCCTGGAATTAATTTTGAAATTCGATCTGCTTCAAATAACGGTAAATCTAGTACACGAGCTGTATCACGTATAGATGATTTTGCAGCCATAGTACCGTAAGTAATAATTTGTGCAACTTGATTAGCTCCATATTTTTCTATTACATAATCCATTACCCTACCTCTTCCTTCATCATCAAAGTCAATATCGATATCGGGCATCGACACACGCTCAGGATTTAAAAAACGCTCAAAAAGCAAGTCGTATTGTATAGGATCTATATTTGTAATCCATAAACAATAGGCAACTACAGAACCTGCTGCAGAACCACGACCTGGTCCTACGGAAACATCCATTTTTCGAGCCTCTCGGATAAAATCTTCCACAATTAAAAAGTAACCTGGATATCCTGTTTTAGCAATTACATCTAACTCAAAATCTAGCCGTTCAATGATGTCATCAGTTAATTCACCATATCGTTTCTTAGCTCCTTCGTATGTTAAATGACGTAAATAATTATTTTCTCCTCGTTTACCTCCATCTACTTCATCTTGTGCATCTTTAAATTGGTCTCCAATTTCGAAGGCAGGTAATAATACATCTCTAGCTAATGTGAATGCCTCAATTTTATCTACAATCTCTTGTATATTTGTAATCGCTTCTGGAACGTCGACAAATAATTTCTTCATTTCCTCGGTAGACTTGAAGTAGTATTCATCATTTGGTAATCCATAACGATAGCCTCTACCTCTACCTTTTGGTGTTGCTTGTTTCTCGCCATCTTTAACACACAGTAGAATATCGTGTGCATTTGCTTCTTCTTTTCCTAAATAAAAAGTATTATTAGTGGCTACAATCTTAACATCATGTTTTTTAGAAAATTCTAATAAGGTTTTATTAACAACATTTTCATCTTCTTGTCCGTGACGCATAAGTTCTATATACAAATCGTCTTTAAACTCTTCTTTCCACCATAAAAGTGCTTCCTCTGCTTGCTTTTCTCCTACATTTAATATTTTACTTGGTACTTCTCCGTATAAATTACCTGTTAGTACAATAATATCTTCCTTGTACTGCTTAACTACTTGTTTATCTATACGTGGTACATAATAGAATCCGTCAACAAAAGCTTTTGATGACATTTTAGCTAAATTGTGATATCCTTTTTTATTTTTAGCTAATAAAACTACTTGATAGCCATTATCTTTTCTTGATTTATCTTCGTGATTTTCACAAATGAAAAATTCACAACCAACAATTGGTTTTAATGGATTATCTGATGACTTATTGTGTTTGTCTACCGCAGAAGTGAAATGAAAAGCAGCCATCATATTCCCTGTATCGGTAATTGCTACTGCACTCATATTATCTTTTGCTGCTGCATTAACTAACCCGTTTACTTGGATGGTTGATTGTAAAACTGAAAACTGAGAATGATTGTGTAAATGAGCAAATTTAACATGCTCTAAAGCCGCTAAACCTTCAGCAGTAGACTTACTACTAGCTTCATTTGATTGCTTGGCTAAACGTTTTCTTATTAAATCACTTTCTGCTTTTAAATTCAGGTGCTTTAACCCTATAAGCTGGATTGGCATCGGATTCTCTTCTGAATACCTTTGGTAGTAATCTTCAGATACATCTAATTTTTCTAGCGGGTAATGTTTTAATCGTATTAATTCTAAAAAGCAACGTGTTGTTGCTTCAACATCGGCCGTGGCATTATGTGCTTCGTTAAATCCGACTCCAAATAAATGATTATGTAATTCGGTAAGTGTAGGTAGTTTAAATTTCCCTCCTCTACCTCCAGGAATCTGACACATCGACGCTGTAGCCTCTGTACAGGTATCTAATACTGGTAATTCCGTAAGGTTATTTTCTATACCTAGTCTGTGAAACTCACATCCCATAATGTTAACATCAAAAGCTACATTTTGACCAACCACAAATTTGGTTTTAGACAGGGCCTCATTAAAAAGTGTTAATCCTTCTTGCAACTCTATACCTTGTTGCGCTGCTAATTCTGTTGAAATTCCATGTATTCTTTCAGCATCAAACGGGATATTAAATCCCTCTGGTCTAATTAGAAAATCATTATTTTCTACTAAATTCCCTAATTCATCATGCAATTGCCATGCTACTTGTATTGCCCTTGGCCAATTATCAGTATCAGTAATTGGTGCATTCCAACTTTTAGGTAAACCAGTTGTTTCCGTATCGAAAATTAAATACATGAAATTAAAATTTATTAGTTTTTCTGTCTATGATGTGAGCATACAAAATTACGATTTTTAAAGCTATTAATACTGAAAATAAAAAAAGTCAATTACGAATAAATCGTAATTGACTTTGTCTTTAATGGTAGTGATTGATTATTGATATTCGTACTCTGTATAAAAGAAACGTTCGAAGAAAGAATTCAATAAACTTTTCTTGTTCATTTTAACTTCTTCTACTTTTTCTGAGTCTACAATAATCTTTTCATCAATACTTTTCGTTTTAATTGGGTCAATTTTGGCAGACTCAAATTCTTGTAATAATGAATTAAGTCTGTCTTTTAAACTTTGATCAATTTCTAGGGCTTCTAAGTCCATAGTTTGTGTTAAGAATAATATATAAAACTAGTAGGGAACTTTATATCGCTTCATTTAACTCTTTCTTGTACTTATTTAAAAGAGCTTTAGTAATTCCCATGTTAGCTTGGCTAGAGTCTACAGCCAAGTAAATAAAATACGCTTTACTAGGTGCTATATTTATAATGTGTATTTGACCTTTTAGCGTTATCGTAATATCCTCGATCTCTTCTTTTAAACCGAGAGCTTCAATCGCTTTTAATTTTGCTTTTACAACTTCTAAATTATATGCTGATGCTAAATTGGGATCAAAATTTTCATCTGCAGTATAAGAATCATAGGCAACTCCTGATTCAATTTCTGTAACTGAAACAGCAATAAATCCTGGAGCATTAGCTTTGATGTTTTCAATAAAAGTATTTAATACGTCATTCATAGTTTTGAATTAATTTATAATTTGTTAATCATTTATTTTTTTAGGAGATTATCCATCGACAACATTATCATTCCTGTTTTGGTTATATCTTCTGAATACACCCCAACAATAAAATCTTTATCGAAATTATTTAATACAAAAACACCTTTATGTGCCTTGAAAATAAATTGTTTCAACCCTCCTATTTTAATTTCTTCTGAAAATTCATTTGCCATCTTAATCATGACAGAGGACATTGCTGCAAAATTCTTTGCTTTGTCTATATTAACCAAGTCCAAAAGTTTACCTTCTTGATTGAAAATAATAGCGCCGTCTCCATTAGTTAATTTCAGGAAATCTGTTAAATCAAAATTCTTTTTCATTTGGTAATTAATCTATTTTTACACATTTTTAAGTAATTCAATAACAAATCATTAAATTAGATATTTTTATCTTATTCAATAAAATATAATTGAAACGTACAAGTATATATTTAAATAAAGGGGGAGGATATATTGGATGGTTATTCTATCAATAGTTATAACCTACACTTCAAAGTTAAACTTATTTTGTTTAATGAGTTTAATGATTTAAATTTTTATTATTTTCTCATTATCATCATGTTAAAGGTTAAATTAATCTCAAAAAAACATATGAATTTAGCATTCAAATTACATATTTTTCAAAAAACAACAGAATTAAATGTAAAAAAAACACTTAATTTGTTTTGTTATAAGCAAAAAAAGTTAAACAAAACAGGATGAACATTCTACATTTTAGATTTGCACTTAAATAAAATGAATATTAACAAGTTTTTGAGCTTTTCTCAGACATTTACTTTATTTTAGCTTTGTATTTTAAATTTAAAATTAATAGATGAAAAAACTAGTCTACCTATTGGTGTTAATTGTATTGATAACATCATGTAAGAAAAATGATTATGTAACTTTTTCTGGTAAGGTTACTAACAAAACTTCAGATTCCTTAATTGTATATAACCAACAAAAAGCATATCGAAAAATAATTCAACTAGATAAAGAAGGTGTGTTTAAAGATACTTTAAAAGTTGAAAATGGTTTCTTTGGACTATCTGACGGAAAAAAGGCAACCAACGTTTACTTTAAAAATGGTGATGAAATTATACTAAATATAGATGCTAATGATTTTGTTAAGAGTTCTATTTTTTCTGGTAAAGGTGCTGCAGAAAGTAACTTCTTATCGAAATCTATCGTTGCTCAGCAAGAATTGATTGGAGATAGAGTTGCTCTTTTTAATTTACCTAAAGAGGAATTTGATGCAAAGATCAAAACTTACGTAGACAAATTCAAATCAGACCTAAAGAATAAAGTACTTGACACATCTTTTGTTAAGTTACAGGAGCAAAGTATTCAATCTTTACAAGATTATGTAAATAAGATGCACGGTGAACAATCATACATAAAAACTAAATTAGCTAAAGGAATGCCTTCGCCTAAATTTTCTGCTTATGAAAATTATGATGGTAATGAAACTTCTCTAGACGATTTAAAAGGTAAGTATGTATATATCGATGTTTGGGCTACTTGGTGTAAACCATGTAAAAACGAAATTCCTTTTTTGAAAAAAATAGAAAAGAAATATCACGATAAAAATATTGAATTTGTTAGTATCTCGATTGACAAACAAGAAGATTATTTTGAATGGAGAGAAATGATAGAAGAGAAAGAATTAGGAGGAACTCAACTGTTTGCAAAAGAAGATAAAAACTTTGTACAAGGATATAAGATAAATGGTATTCCAAGATTTATATTAATAGATCCAACCGGTAATATTGTAGATTCTGATGCTCCAAGACCTTCTGACACTAAATTAGAAGAATTATTAAGTTCTTTAGAAATCTAGGAACTTAGTTTAACTGTATAATAAATTAATAAAAAAAGCCTTACTTAGTTTCTTAAGTAAGGCTTTTTATTTTAAACTGTACTTTTTCCTTGAATCCTTTCTGAGATATTTTCCCAATACTTTCATCTGTAAGTTGTAATATTCTTGGATATCCGCCAGTAACTTGGCAATCTTTCATTAAAATTATTAAACTTCCAGAAGGTGTTAGTTGAATTGTTCCTGGTAAAACTCCAGAGGATAACATTGATGGCAGATTATTATTAATTTTCTCAGCTAAAAAATATGCCATTCTATTGCTATTAGTCGTGATTGTAAATAGAGTTTCTAGTATAATTTGTTTTTGACTGCTATTTAGTAAATTAAATTCTGGCCCTTCAAAACACTCTATAGTATTAGTTTTGAAGTGATTGTTTTTTTGTTTTACTCTTGAAAACTTATTTTCATTTTCATTTACTATTTGTTCATTTATGTATATGTAATCTCCTTCTTCTAATCTTTCCTTATGTGTAATTCCTTTGTAAAAACTTTTACTTCCTAAAATAGATTTCATTCGTATTCCTCCTTGAATTGCAATATAAGTTCTTACTCCATAATTTCTTTTTCCAAACGATAATATACTACCTTTTTCAACCTGTAAAATTATGCTGAGTTCTACTGGTTTTTCATTAATTTTTACTGAAAAATCTCCACCCGTAATAGCTATTTTACAATCATCTGAAAATAATAGCTTACTCCCACCGTATGTAATTTCTAACACAGCTTCTTTTACATCATTGTTTACTAGTAAATTAGCTAATCTTGCAGAATATTCATCCATTACTCCAGAAATCGGAACTCCTGAACTATAATATCCTTTTCTTCCTAAATCTTGTATTGAACTGTAAATTCCTGACGATAATACTTTAATCATTTAAAATTACTCATTTAGTCTATACATTCCTTGTTCTATTTCTTTTTCTATTTCAAGAAAACGCGCCTTATTAATAGGAATAAATTGTATAGAGTCTCCTGACTTAGCAAAACATGGTTCCTCTTTTTCTACATCAAAAAATAAAACAGGTGTTCTGCCAATAATATTCCAACCACCAGGGCTTTCTTGGGGATACACACCTGTTTGAGTTCCTCCAATAGCAACAGCTCCTTTTGGCACCTTATTTCTGGGGGTTGACTTCCTATTCTTGTATAATCTTTGGTCTAGACCTCCTAGATACAGAAACCCAGGTAAAAATCCTGTGAAAAACACTTTATAAGTTACTTCAGAGTGAATTTTGATAACTGTTTCAATAGTAATCTCTTTTTCTTGGGCTAATGTTACTAAATCAATTCCGAATTCTGGTTCATAACAAACTGGAATTTGCCACAGATTATTTGATATTTTATTTTTTGAAGTAGCATCTTTCTTTAACACCTTCAACTCTTCAATCTTAAATTTTATATTTCTTATTGGGTTCTTAAATACTATTGTTAACGAGTTATACCCGATAATGTAATCTAAAATATCCCAGTCTTTTTTTGCAAGTAATTTATTCTTAAAACGATTGATGTCTTCAATAATATTATTATCAATTTCTGAAGGCCATTCTACTAGTATAGCTCGATTACCAAATGACTTATATGTAGGGAAATCAATCAATACTAATTTGGTTTTTAGGAAGTTCTTGACTCAAAAACTTCACTATTTCAATTGCATTAGAATGATCTCCATGTACACATAATGTATTCGCTACTATGGTTACTTCTTCATTTGTAATTGTTTTTACTTTCTGATTACGAATTATATTCAGTACTTGAGATAATACTTTTTTTTTATCTGAAATTATTGCATTTGGTAATTTTCTTGAAACCAATGATAGGTCTCTATTATAATTTCTGTCTGCAAAAGCTTCAAATTTAACATTCATGTTATACTCTTGTGCTATGTTAGCAACAACAGTATTATGTGGAGCGTATAATATTAAATGTTGACTCTGTGTATTTGTTATTGCGTTGAATACAACTCTAGCTATGTCTTCATTCTTAGCCACCAAATTATAGAGTGCTCCATGTAATTTGATATGATGTATTTTTATACTTTGTTTTGTGGCTCTTTCTTTTACCAGAGTTATCTGATATTCTAAACTTTTCTGTAGTTGTGCGTTGGAAATCTTCATAATGGTTCTCCCAAAATTCTCTCGATCAGGAAACGAAGGATGTATCCCTGATTTTACACTGTGCTTGTTTGCTAAATATAACACTTCATCTATAGTTTCTACACTACCTGCGTGGGCAGTGCACGCTATATTGCATGAAGAAATATAAGGCATTAAAGAGGCCTCATTACCTATTCCTTCACCTACATCACAGTTTATATCTAATTTATAAAACATTAAATACTTTTAAAATACTTTTTATTCCTAAGAAAATACTGAATGTTAAAATACATAATCCTATAAAATTCTGGAGTTTTGTATTTTTATATTTTCCTATTATTTTTTCTTGATTCACTACCCACAACAGAACTCCTGCTATTAACGGTAATAGCAATCCATTAGCTATTTGTGCTATTTTTATAATTTGTATTGGTTTAATCTCAAAAGACGAGAATAAGACACCTAACCCTAAAATTAATCCCCACACGAATCTAAACTTTATAGATTTCAATCCGCCATTCCATCCTAAACAACCTTTAGCAACGTATGCAGCTGCTAAAGGAGCTGTAATTGCTGATGTTATTCCTGCTGCAAACAACCCTAGTCCTAAAAAATATTTTGCAAGATCTCCATATAATGGTGCTAAACCTTGTGCTAAATCTGCTGCATTTGCTATGTTCTTTGACGGTATTGCTGCTGCTGAAATTATAATTGCTACAGAAACCAAACCTCCTAAAAGGATTGATATAATTGTATCTTTTCTTGCTGATGATAAGTCTGCTGGTGTCTTCCACTTTTCTTTTACTAATGATGCATGTAAGAATAAATTATATGGCACCACTGTTGTTCCTATTAATCCAATTATAGTTAACAAACTACCTTTTGGCGACTTAGGAACAAAGATTCCTCTAAGTATTTCTGAAACACTTGGTTTAGTAACTATTGCCGTTATCAAAAATGAAATACTCATAATTAACACCAAGGTAATTAAAACTCTTTCTAGGAATTTATAATTACCTATGTAAAGTAACACGAATGCTATTATACCAATACTAAAACTAAGCAGGTTAACTGAGGTATTTAAAATCGATATACGATAGCTGCCTAAAATTGTTTCTAGCCCTAAGATACCTCCACTTATGTTCCCTGCTTCATACAAAGAGTTTCCTATTACTACAGCAATTAGTATTAATCCAATAAATAATTTCCTCAAAATTGTATTTTGAATTTCATTTCTTATAACTTCTGAAAGTCCTTTTTGAGAAACAATACCTAATCGTGCTGCCATTTCTTGTAAAACAATGGTCGCTAGAATGGATAATACCATTGCCCACAATAAATTAAAGCCAAAATTAACACCTGCAAGCGTACACAATGTTACAGTACCTGGACCTATAAATGCTGCTGCAATTAATGTTCCAGGACCTATGTTTCTAAACCATTTAATCATTCTGCTTGGTGTTTAAGTACATAAATAGCGAAACTTCCAAGCCAATGTCCGCCCTCATAACTATCACCTACTAAATTCGGCAGTGAATAATTAATATGTCGATTTGCTATGTTTTGTAAATGATTGTATTCTGGTAAGTCTTCTATTATTTTATAAATAGCCCAAGCTCTAGAGAAGTTAACTCCGTCTAAATGGACTAGTTTTCCATCTTTTCTGTCTGAAACTTCTCCCACAGGCAACTTAAAGTTTTGATCTTTTAGTTGTGGTAAAAAATCGCCAAACCAATTTTTAAAATCTTCTTTGTTTAAAACTCTTTTCATTATTGCTGCTTCTTGTAAACATGGCGATAGGAAATCATATCCACTAGGTTCCCATGAAAGTGGACAATCTGCATCTTTAAGATAAAATTCTTTTGCTCTTGTTTCAATCAAAAGTTTTAATTCATTATTTCTTAATGTATTTGCATAATCCCATGCGAAAGTTAATCCGAATGCTGTATTTGTGTGTTCTCCTACTCTAATTGGATATTTTAGTTTTGGAAGGAACTCAAGATATTTCTGTATAATTAAATTTGTTAATGGTTGTAGGTTCTTCTCTAACTCTCTAGCTATTTCAGTATCCCACGTGTGTAATTCTTCTGCCAATTTTAATAACCAAGCCCAACCATAGGTTCTTTCATAGCTTTTATTATATTTCTTATAGAAATAGGCTACTTCTTTATCTATATTTTCTTTAGATATATTTGCTAGTAGTTGTGTCTTTATTGTCTCAGAGTTTTCTAACTCGGGAAACTGCTTTAATAAGGCGACTAAACTCCAATGACCGTGCACAGAAGAATGCCAATCAAAACAACCATAAAAAGCAGGATGTAATTCTTTAGGCGATTGTAAATCTTTTTTACCGCCTATGGTCTGATTTAATTTATTAGGGTACTCCACATCTATACAATGAATTGGTAAAGATGCCAGCTTATTAGCTTGTTGAATATTTAATTTTGTTGTTTCAATTTTTTCAACTTCTACTTTTTTTCCAGAAATAATCTCTTTTTCTGATTTGTCATTTTTTTTACATGCAGAAATCAATAATAAAGCACTTAATACAATTATTTGTTTCATTGTAATATAATTTGGTTGATATAAATGTAATGAAATCTGTTTATCTTTTATACTTTTCACACTTGGGTATTAAAAAACCTCACAGTTTTTTAAAATCTGTGAGGTCTGAGGTAAATTATTCTATTTAAAAAACAATGGGTTTAAACCCATTGTTAGAGTTTACATTAAAACTTCTTATTTCTTAGTAATTCTTCTATTTTATCGAGTCTGTTTTTTAACTCTCTGTTTTCTTTTTTCACTTCTTTTATATCTTCTTTCTGAGATTTTAGCTTTTGGATTTCTTTCTCTTGTTGAATCGTATACAAAGTAAGTTCTTCTATTTTTTCAAGAAGTTTCTTATTCATTTCACCCAACTTAACTCCATTTTCTGCAACTTCTTTTGCTGAAGGAATATTAACTAAATGTCCTTTTTCTTTTATTTGCTTTTCAACTTCGTCTAGCGTTGGTAATACGTATTCTTTTGTAAATACATAATCTGGCCAATTAGATTGTAATTTTACAGTTACTTCTTCAGCTATAATCCCTTTTGAACCTGCAACCGCTAATTTATAGCCCTTAGTATCTCTTGTACCTATTCCTACATTTCCTTTATCAGTTAACATCATAACATCTATATAATTATGGGTTATATTCAAAGAAGGATCTGGAGTAACTCTAAAAAACATACCTCCACCGTAATGCTTCGCAGTACTATTATCAGAAAAAATTCTATCGTTAGTATCATGACCTAATTGAATATCTGTGTAATCTGAGGTGGTCTGATTTAAAATTAAACTTCCCCTAATTTTGGCATGCCCGTTAACATCTAACTTTCGTGTTGGCGAGGTAGTACCTATTCCTACATTACCATTATCATCTATTCGCATTCTTTCTATTGCATCTTTACTATTTGTTCCGCTAGTTCCGAACGTTAATTTTCCTTTTCTTCCGTACCTTTCTGCTGCTAAACTTTTAATAAAAGAACTTATATGCTTTCCATCTGCATCTCCATTATAAAATTGAATTTCTCCAAGCAATTGATTATCTATTGCATTTACATCCTTACTTGATAGTCTTATTACTGGTGGGTTTGTACCATTTGTATTTCCGCTTTCAACTTCTAATTTTTGAGTTGGTGTTGTAGTGCCTATCCCTAAGTTACCTTTAGAAATATAATTACTACCATTTCCTTCAATTTTTAACAAACCAGAAGTTTTAATATCGCTTTTAGAATCTAACAAAGTTCTCCAATCATTAAAATCTCCCTTAACCCCATTTTCGGCGACGTGCTGTGCATATTTACTTATTCTGAAGTACATTTTATTTGTTACTGCTCCAAAATAAAGATTATTTTCCCAATGGTTAGCAAGCCCATTAATAGCTAACAAAGTACCATACGAATTATTATCTGGTGAGTTTCCTCCTGGTCTCGTAGTTACATAATCATCGAAAAGTTTAATACTCATTGGACTTATTTGAGTTCTTGGCATTTTAGAGAAGTCATAACCTACTCTAGGGAATGTTAATTGATTTGATGTTACTTTTCCTGTAGTTGTATTATCGCCTGTGTTAGTCCATTGTGCGTTTACCGTTAACATAAACCCTCCAAAGAGAATTGATGAAATTATCTTTTTCATAAAATAAATAAATTTAAAAATTAATTACAATGCATAGCTAAAAGAAGAATATTCTTTTTCAATTAGCATTTTTTTGCAAATTTATATATTTATAATTAAAAAAACTCACCAAGAGCGAGTTTTTTAACCTAGTATTCAATAAAATACAAATATCTATTTGATATGATTTTATCTTTTCATCATTATTCTAGTATGGACAGAAGTTTGTTTATCATTCACAGATTACTTCAGTCGTTTCTCTCCTTCCTAATGACGTTTATTCTTAATATCTATAATGTTCTGGCTTATATGGACCTTCAACAGTTACCCCAATATATTCTGCCTGCTCATTACGTAATTCTGTTAGCTCAACACCTATTTTTGCTAAATGTAATTTGGCTACTTTTTCATCTAAATGCTTAGGTAACATGTAAACATCGTTTCCGTAAGCTTCTTTGTTATTCCATAACTCGATCTGAGCTAATGTTTGGTTTGTAAATGAGTTAGACATTACAAAACTTGGATGACCTGTAGCACAACCTAAGTTTACTAAACGTCCTTCAGCTAAAAGAATAATATCGTTACCGTTTACCGTGTACTTATCAACCTGAGGTTTAATCTCTACTTTAGATCCACCATGATTGTTATTTAACCAAGCCATATCGATTTCATTATCAAAATGACCGATATTACAAACAATAGTCTTGTCTTTCATTGCTTCGAAATGACGAGACTGCACGATGTCTTTATTACCAGTAGTAGTAATTACGATATCAGCATTTCCTACTACAGTTTCTAAACGCTTTACCTCGAAACCATCCATTGCAGCTTGTAATGCACAAATAGGATCAATTTCTGTAACAGTTACGATACTTCCTGCTCCTTTAAATGAAGCTGCTGTACCTTTTCCTACATCACCATAACCACAAACGACAACTCTTTTACCAGCTAACATAATATCTGTTGCTCTACGAATTGCATCAACTGCAGATTCTTTACATCCGTATTTATTATCGAATTTAGATTTAGTTACTGAATCATTTACGTTAATTGCAGGCATTGGTAATGTTCCATTCTTTACACGTTCGTATAAACGGTGAACTCCTGTTGTAGTTTCCTCAGATAAACCGTTAATTCCTTCAGCTAATTCAGGATATTTATCTAAAACCATATTCGTTAAATCTCCACCATCATCTAAAATCATATTTAATGGCTTCTTATCTTCACCAAAGAATAATGTTTGCTCTATACACCAGTCAAACTCTTCTTCGTTCATTCCTTTCCAAGCATACACTGGAGTTCCAGCAGCAGCAATTGCAGCAGCAGCTTGATCTTGAGTTGAAAAAATATTACAAGAACTCCAAGTAACCTCAGCTCCTAGAGCTTGCAATGTTTCAATTAACACAGCTGTTTGAATAGTCATGTGTAAACAACCAGCAATACGAGCTCCTTTTAATGGTTGCTCATTTTTATACTCTTCACGTAAACTCATTAAACCTGGCATTTCTGCTTCTGCCAATTCAATTTCTTTTCTTCCCCAATCTGCTAAAGAAATATCTTTAACTTTGAAAGGAACATACGTAGCTGATTTTGTGCTCATATTTTTGTATCTTTATTTATCTAAAATTTTGAGTCGCAAAATTACAAAATAACTTTCTAAAACATGCCTCTTTACAAAACATTAACGGATAATAACAACACTAAAGTTTTGATTTGGAAGATTGAAGAGTCTTTTGATGATTTATTCACAGGTATTGAACTGACTGAAAATAGTTTGGAAAGAGTTCAAGGAATGAAATCCGATTTACATCAACGAGGTTTCTTGAGCGTGCGACATTTACTTAAGGAAATCGGTTATACAGATAATGACTTGTTTTATGATGAATTTGGAAAACCACATTTGAAAGATGGTAGTTTTATTTCAATTACACATTCTTTTACTTTTTCAGGGTTAATAATTTCCAAAAATCAAGAAGTAGGTATTGATATTGAAAAAAGACGTGATAAAATCCTAAAGATTGCTCACAAATTCACCCCTATAGAAGCATATAAATCCATTGCAAACCATGATGCTTTAGTAAGTAAGCTAACTATAGTTTGGGGTGCTAAAGAAAGTTTATATAAAATATATGGTAAGAAAAAATTATTATTTCTAAACCATATGTACATCGAAGATTTTTCTTTTGAAACAAAAAAAACTTCTGGAAAAATTCTTTATGAAGGTACTACTAGCCAATATGACATTCATTTCCTAGAAATAGAAGATTTTACCTGTGTGTATGCATATTAATCATCTCGTAGATTAATTTAAATCTATTTATATACTCAAGGATTATTTGATTGATTGATGTTTATATTTGTCCTACGAATAATCAAACTTTTCCCTAAATGAAAATTTCAGTAGAACTTACTCTTACACCACTTCAAGATGATTTTGAGCAACCAATAATAAATTTTATCAAACGATTAAGAGCTTCTGGTTTAACAATCCTTGAAAATCCGTTAAGTACACAAGTATATGGTGAATATGATAAAGTAATGGAGCTATTAACTAGCGAAGTAAAGGATGCTTTTGAATTAATTGACAACGGTTTATTATTAATGAAAATAGTAAAATCTGATAGAAGTACATATGAACCACATTTTTGATTTTCTTTTTGGACAATATACTCAATATGAAACGTTAGATATTTGGCTGGAAATTATTGCAGTAATCTTTGGTTTTCTATCCGTTTGGTTTTCAAAGAAGAATAATGTTTTTGTTTTTCCTACAGGTATGATAAGTACGCTGATTTTTGTGTATTTATTACTCAAATGGGAGTTACTTGGTGATATGATGATTAATGGTTATTATTTCATAATGAGTGTTTATGGTTGGTATATCTGGACACACAAAATAGATGGTGAAATGGTTACTCCAATATCTAAAACTACATTAAAAGAACATAAAATTAGTGCTGCTATATTTCTATCAACATTAGTTTTTGTGTATGTCGTTTATGTTAGCTTTGACAAATGGACAAGTTGGGTAGCTTATGTAGACACCGTAACTACTGCTATATTCTTTGTAGGGATGTGGCTTATGGCTAAACGAAAAATTGAAAATTGGATTTATTGGATAATTGGAGATCTTATTTCTGCTCCATTATATTTTCACAAAGGATTTACATTCACTAGTTTTCAATATTTAATATTTACCTTTATCGCAATTGCAGGATACTTAGCATGGAAGAAAAACTTAAACAACAATCAATTAACTTAATTAAAGTTGTCTTATTTGGCCCAGAAAGTACTGGTAAAACTACACTATCTCGTCAATTAGCCCGCCACTATAATACCGTTTGGGCACCAGAATATGCGCGTGAATATTTACAAGATAAGTGGAATACAGAACGTAGAACTTGTGAAAAAAAGGATCTAATTCCTATCGCTGAAGGACAAATGCATCTTGAAAATAGCCTCGCTAAAAAAGCTGATAAAGTTTTAATTTGTGATACAGATTTATTAGAAACAAAAGTATATTCAGAAGAATATTATGGTGGCTTTGTTGATGCTAAACTAGATGAAGCTGCACTTAAAAATTCGTACGACATCTACTTTCTAACTTATATAGACACACCTTGGGAAGAAGATGACTTAAGAGACAGACCAGAATTACGTGAAGAAATGTTTAATGCTTTTAAGAATTCTCTAGAAAAAAATAACAAACCCTATATTTTATTAAAGGGAGATAAAGAAACCCGACTTAAAAAAGCTATCTCTGTTATTGATAATTTGATTTCAAAAAGCACTAATTTATATGCTTACTCTGACACGCTTATCGATTTAGATTTTCACTTTATGCACCAAAATAACAACGCTAATGATTTTATGCATTAACCGTGAATTTTGAAATTATACATACAGAATTACAATTTAAAGCGACACGAAGTTCAGGTGCTGGTGGACAACATGTAAATAAAGTATCGTCAAAAATTGAATTATCTTTTAATGTTAATGATTCTAATGGATTATCGGCTAATGAAAAACAAATATTACTTAAAAAATTAGCTGCAAAACTCTCTAAAGAGCAGTCGTTAATATTGACTTGTCAAGAAACTCGTTCTCAACACAGAAACAAGGAGATTATAACTAAACGCTTTTTTGAACTCTTGAAAAAAGCTTTTGTAAGAAAGAAAATTAGAATTAAAACGAAGCCTAGTCGAAATTCTTTGAAGAAGAATGCAGAGAACAAACGTAGGAATAGTTTAAAAAAAGCGTTGAGAAGGAAACCGAATATTGATTAAGTTACCTTTGGTTAATTCTTTCGATATCTTCTCTAAATTTTTGAGTTAAATTATTTACAAAGCCATCTATCTTTTCTTTCTCTTCCTTAATAATTCCATCACTTGCTTTTGCAATTTCATTCAGTACCTCTAAAAGAAAATCATATTCCTCATCTGGCCCATGATCTTCACAATATGCTATTACCTTTTTATATAAATCTTCAATATCATTTTTCTTTTCTACTTCATAATCAAAAGACCATTTAATATCTTTCCCCCATCTATGATCGGATAGTCTTTTTTCAATAATCGTTAATTCTTCTTTCTGAATGACACCATCAGCCATAGCTACTACATATATTAACTCACCGAACGACTCAAATAATTTATGCATACTTTTCATAATCTTAATTTTTTAAAATGATTTCAATTAGAAATCAATATTCTTAAAAACCCTCTTTACAGTTAATTTAATTGTTAGTCGTAGCTTTAGATAATTTGATAAATACTAATAGGAAAAACAAAAAGAAGAACCAATCATTTATCCCGTATATGGTATAGAATAATCCTGCCATTTTATCTTGATCGTATACAGACGAAAGGTCATTGTTTATAATCCATTTAGTCCAAGTAAATCCATAAATGAATTTTTCAATTACAAATATTGCTATCAACCATTTTAATTGCTCATACTTTTGAGATACTGCCAAAAAAACACACCCCCACAGAACAATCATTAATAATCCAAAGTTAGACATAACCGCAGGATCAATTTTAGGTATGACATTGTTTGTGAAAAATCTCGATAAAATCAAAACTCCACCTATATTCATTATTCCTGATAAAATAAATCCTCTTTTAATGATTTCATGACTAAACTTCATATAAACTTACTTTTTTAAATGTCTTGTAAATTATTTCAAATAAGGGGCTTTCGCCCCCTTGTTTGAAATAATTATAACGGAATATTTCCGTGTTTTCTGTTAGGTCTTTCTACCTTTTTATTTTCAAGCATTGCAAATGCTTTAATTAACTTTCGTCTTGTTTCTTTTGGTAAAATTACCTCATCTACAAAACCACGCTCAGCTGCTGTGTATGGGTTAGCAAAAAGATCGGCATACTCTGCCTCTTTTTCAGCTAATTTGGCCTCTTTATCTTCAGCTTCAGAAATTTCTTTTTTAAAGATAATTTCACTCGCTCCTTTTGCTCCCATAACGGCGATTTCTGCGCTTGGCCAAGCAAAATTCATATCGGCTCCAATGTGTTTAGAGTTCATTACATCATAAGCTCCACCATAAGCTTTACGAGTAATTACACTTACTCTTGGTACTGTAGCTTCACTTAGTGCATATAATAATTTTGCTCCGTTTGTAATAATTGCATTCCATTCTTGATCTGTTCCTGGTAAGAAGCCTGGCACATCGACAAGAACTAATAAAGGAATATTAAAACAATCGCAAAAACGTGTAAATCGGGCTGCTTTTTTAGAACTATTCACATCTAAACATCCAGCTAAACTCATCGGCTGATTGGCTACTATTCCAACACTTCTTCCTGCCAAACGAGCAAAACCAACAACAATATTTTCTGCGTAATCTTTATGTATTTCAAAAAATGAATCAGTATCAGTAATTCCATGTATCACCGAACGCATATCATACGGTTTATTTGCATTTTCTGGAACTAAACTTTCTAACTCTTCTCTAATTTCATCTTTTAATTCAAAAGGTAATTTTTTAGTGATTTCTTTGTTGTTTTGAGGCATGTAGCTCAACAAAACTTTAATATCTTCCAGACATTGTACATCGTTTTCTGAAGTTAAGTGTGTAACTCCCGATTTTGTTGCATGTGTGCTTGCGCCTCCTAATTCTTCTGAAGTTACTTCCTCGTTAGTTACTGTTTTTACAACATTTGGTCCGGTTACAAACATATAACTTGAATTTTCAACCATTACTGTAAAGTCCGTCATTGCGGGAGAATATACTGCTCCACCTGCACATGGACCCATGATTGCTGAAATCTGTGGTATTACTCCAGAAGCCTGAACGTTTCTATAAAAGATATCTGCATATCCTCCTAAAGAGCGAACACCTTCTTGGATACGAGCTCCCCCAGAATCATTTAGACCTATTAATGGGGCTCCTACTTTTACGGCTAAATCCATAATTTTACAGATCTTCTCTGCATGCGTTTCAGAAAGTGAACCTCCAAACACTGTAAAATCTTGTGCAAAAACATACACTAAACGTCCATTTACCGTTCCATACCCTGTAACTACACCGTCTCCATAAAATTTCTGGTTTTCCATCCCAAAATCAGTAGTTCTGTGTGTTACTAGTATTCCTATTTCTTCAAAAGAACCTTCGTCTAATAAATAATTGATACGTTCTCTTGCAGTTAATTTTCCTTTTTGATGTTGACGATCTATTCTTTTTTGTCCTCCGCCTAATTTAGCTTCAGCAATTTTGCTGTCTAGTTTTTCTATTTTAGAATTCACTGCTTGGTACCTTTAGTGTTTGTTTTTCTTTTAAATACTGTTGTAAAGCTACTTTAGCAGCTATGTTTGCTTCTTTTTTATAAGTAGCCTCAATAATTTCAGGCGAGTAATACTTCTTTACGAAATGTGTGTCAAAGTTACCTGAGGTAAATGCTTCATGCTCACATACAAATTGTCCAAAAGAAAGCGTGGTTTCAATACCTTTTATTTGATATTTACTAATTGCTTGCTTCATTAAATTTATTGCTTCTTCTCTAGAATTCCCATAAGTGATTAATTTAGAAATCATAGGGTCGTAGTATATAGGAATTTCCATTCCCTCTTCAAAACCATCATCTACTCTTATGTTATTTCCTACTGGAGATCGGTAAACTTCTAATGTTCCAATACTTGGTATAAAATCTGCTAATGGATCTTCAGCATATACTCGTAATTCAAGTGCATGACCTTTAATTTGTAAATCTTCTTGAGAAAAAGACAGTTGTTCTCCTCGAGCTATTTTAATTTGTTGTGCTACCAAATCAATTCCTGTTATCATTTCGGTAACTGGATGTTCAACTTGTAAGCGTGTATTCATTTCTAAAAAATAGAAATTCTTTTGTTCGTCCAAAAGAAACTCAACTGTTCCCGCTCCAAGATAATCGCACGACTTTGCTACTCTGATAGCAGCTTCACCCATTTTTTCACGAATTTCTTCGGTTAGAACACTTGACGGTGCTTCTTCTACTACTTTTTGGTGCCTCCTTTGTACACTACATTCTCTTTCAAATAAGTGCACAACATTACCGTGACTGTCTGCCAGTACTTGAATTTCTATGTGGCGTGGAGATCCAACATATTTTTCTATAAACACAGAACCATCTCCGAAAGCAGATACTGCTTCAGAAATAGCGCGTTCCATCTGCTCTTTAATATCTTCTTCTTT
>JAHDDQ010000019.1:33937-50024 GCA_020629275.1 Tenacibaculum sp.
ATACCTTTTCCTCCACCTCCAGCAGAAGCCTTAATTAGAATAGGATATCCTATTTTCTTGGCTACTTCTTCTGCATATGCTACATCTGTAACTGCTTTATCTATTCCCGGGACCATAGGTATATCATAGGCTTTTACAGCTTCTTTTGCTGCTAACTTACTTCCCATGACTTTAATTGCCTTTGATTTTGGCCCTATAAAAGTGATTCCACTAGCTGCTACTTTCTCTGAAAAATCAGCATTCTCACTTAAAAAACCATACCCTGGATGAATTCCGTCTACCGATAACGATTTCGCTACTGCTATAATTTTATCTCCTAATAAGTATGATTGATTAGAAGGTGCTGGACCTATACAAACCGCTTCATCTGCAAATGACACATGAGGCGAATTCCTGTCAGCTTCAGAATATACTGCAACTGTTTTAATACCCATTTTTTTTGCCGTTTGCATAACCCTAAGAGCTATTTCTCCTCTATTTGCTACTAATATTTTTTTCATCGATTACTCAATTTCAATTAATAGTTCGTTTTTTTCTACTTTATCTCCTTCTTTGACAGCTATAGATTTTATGATTCCGTCTCTTGGGGCTACTAAGGTATTTTCCATTTTCATAGCCTCTAAAACTAAAACTCCCTCACCTTCTTTTACCTCTTGTCCTACCTTGGCACTAACACCAACTACAAGCCCTGGCATTGGTGCTTTTAAATCGTTCTCTTTCTTCCCGGAAGAAGTTTCTAATCCTAAGTCTGCTATTAATACATCTAATTCATCCGATATATCCACCTCGTAGTCATTACCGTTTACTTGAATTGTATATTTTTTTTCATTAAAGTTCGCAGTAGTAATTTTAGCTTTAAATGAAGTGTGTTCATCAATTATATGATATGAATCTTTTGATTTCTCGACTATATTCAGCCTAGAGATTTCATCTTTATCAAAACTAAAATCATGTGTGTCATTTACTTTTATTGTATATGTTGTACCCATAATTTCTCTAAAGTTAGTTATGCTAAATTATTAAATTTTTATTTGCCTTTAATAATCCTGTTTTTATGTTGCTATTTTAAATTTTGCTTGTAATTTTGTTCCGTTCTCATAAAGGGGTGCCTAGTTATGGCTGAGATCAAACCCAATGAACCTGGGCAAGTAATGTTGCCAAGGGATAGTAAATGTATTTACAGGTATTAACAGGTATATTACCATTTAATTACTTAGTAAAAATACAGTTAAATTATTCAATAATAAATAAGAATAATTACCTCTTTTTATTCGATTTTATTTTATACAAAAATGAAACCGATGTTATGTATTAAAAAAGTGAAGACAGTAGCTTTTTTGATGGTATTATTTGCAACCTTAACTGCAAATGCACAAACTACAATTTTATCAGGAAAGGTAGTTGGAGGTGATAATGAACCTCTATCTGGTGCTACTGTTATAATTCGTGAACTTAAAAAAGGTTCTAGTACGGACTTTGAAGGTAGTTTTAAAATTAAAATTCCTCAAGGAGAACATCTTATAGAGGTTTCTTACATAGGATATAGAACAATCAAAAAAACAATTTCTTCAGAACAAAAGAATCTAATTATTCAATTAATTTCTGAAGAAAATGTACTAGATGAAGTATTAGTTTCTTCTATTCGAGCTAACGCTAAAACTCCTGTAACCTATTCTAATCTTAGTAAAAAGGAAATTGCTAAACGTAATCTGGGTCAAGATATTCCTGTACTATTAAATTATCTACCTTCTGTTATTTCTTCTTCTGATGCTGGTGCTGGAATCGGATATACATACATGCGTGTTCGTGGTTCAGATGCCTCTAGAATTAATGTAACTATAAATGGGATTCCTTATAATGATGCTGAAAGCCAAGGTACATTTTGGGTTAATTTAGGGGATTTTGCATCCTCTACACAAAGTTTACAATTACAGCGTGGTGTTGGAACATCTACCAATGGCTCTGGTGCTTTTGGTGCTAGTTTAAATATTTTAACCGACGCTATTGCTGAAGAAGCTGGAGGAGAAATATCTAATACTTTTGGTTCGTATGCAACCCGTAAACATACTGTTAAGTTTACTACAGGAAAGGTTAATGATCATTTTGAATTATCTGGTCGTTTGTCTAATATCTACTCTGATGGATACGTTGATAGAGCCTTTACAGATTTAAAATCATACTTTTTACAAGGTAGTTATACTGACGATAATACATTAATTAAAGCTGTTGTTTTTGGAGGAACAGAAAAAACGTATCAATCATGGTTTGGTTTAACTGCTGATCAATTAAAAGAAGATCGTCGTCAAAATCCTTACACTTACGAAAATGAAACTGATAATTACTGGCAAGATCATTACCAGTTACATTGGAACGAAAAGATTAGTGATGAAATCACCACTACTGTAGGTTTGAACTATACAAGAGGTAAAGGTTATTTTGAACAATTTGAAGATAATACTGACGAAATTTCTTTATACGATGGTATTGTTTTACCTACTGATACTCGTTTAGAAAGTGATGGAGTTACTCTTACCCCTATTACAGACGTAATACGAAGACGCTGGTTAGATAATCATTTTTACGTGGCAAATTTATCTGCCACCTACAAAACTAACGGTATTGAAATTATTGCTGGTGGGTCATATAGCAATTACACTAACGATCATTATGGTGAAGTTATTTGGGCAAGAGCCTTTTCTCCTACTTCTAATATTAGAGATCGTTATTATTTTAGTGATGCAAAGAAACATGACCTAAGCTCGTTTATAAAAGCAAATATTAAAATTAATGAGCAACTTTATGCATATGCTGATTTACAAGGTCGATTTGTTAATTATAAAACAAACGGACTATCTTCAGACAGATCTCCTTTAGCTATTAATAAAGATTTTAATTTTTTCAATCCAAAAGCTGGTTTAACCTACAAATTAAATAATGATAATAATTTCTACATTTCTTATGCACGTGCGAATAGAGAGCCTAATAGAAATGATTTTGAGGGTGGGAATTCACAACACGAAACATTAGATGATTTTGAGTTAGGATGGAGGTATGCATCAGAAAGTATAAAACTTAATACAAATTTATATTACATGGATTATACCAACCAATTAGTGTTATCTGGAGCAATTAATGATGTTGGTGAACCTATTAGAACGACAAGTGGTAATAGTTTTAGATTTGGTTTAGAAGTAGATGCTGATGTTACTTTAACTGAGCAAATAGCTATCCGCCCAAATGTAGCTTTAAGTACTAATAAAAATAGAGATTTTAATGCACCTATAAATGGCGTGATTGAAAATCTTGGTAATACAAATATTTCATTTTCTCCTAATATAATTGTTGGAAATACACTAACATATGCTCCTAAAAAAAATATACAGATTGCTTTTTTATCTAAATATGTAGGAGAACAATTTATGGGGAATCTAGGTGGTAGGATTTCTACTAATGAAAAATTAGACAGTTATTTCACCAGTGACTTAAATATTATTTATGAAATAAAAACTAACAAGATTTTTAAATCTATTGTATTGACTGGTTTAGTGAATAATATTTTTAATAGAGAGTATGTAGATAGAGGATATTATTACACTTTTGATTATGGCTCAACTGATACTTCAGGGAATCCGATAACCATCACTGGAGACGGTGCTGGATATTATCCACAAGCTACTAGAAACTTTCTAATTGGAGCTACTTTGAAGTTTTAAAGGCTTTCAATTTATTCTATTTGAAATAACAAAAATCCAGAAAACTATAAGCTTTCTGGATTTTTTATTATAACTGTATTTTTTAAGAATTTATACGCCCGACTGCGCAACTCACAAATGATTTAGCTTTGTGTAATACATTGTTTTTATCGCCTACTTCTGGGTATCCTAGCTTGGATAATTTTAATTTTACTTCCGTTAAAGTGTCTTCATTAGTTACTAAACTTACTTGAGACTTTTCTACATCTACCTTTACATCTTTAACAGTACTTATAAGTGATAGTTCTTTTATAATTGTGTTGGCGCATCCTCCACATTTTAAATTTTCTATATATATTTCTTGTATATTCATTATTCTTCTTTTACTTTTTTAATCCATTCTTTATAACCTCCTTTTACATTGTAAACAACAAAACCATTATCTGCCAACACTGAAGAAGCTATTTTACTTCTTCCTCCAGATCTACAATAAACATAAACAGGTTTTGACTTGTCTAATACTTCGACAGCTTTTGTTTGAAAGTTATTTGAAATTAAATTCACATGCATTGCATCAAAAATAATTCCGTCTTTGATTTCAGTAGATGTTCTTACATCTAATAACTGAATCTGCTTGTCTTCTTTTAAAATTGATTTTAGATCATCTACAGTAATATTCTCTACTCTCGCATCATCTTCAACACAAGAAATAAAACATAACATTAACAAAGCACCTAAAATTATACGTTTCATAACTAGTTTACCTATCTTGAAAGACAAGTAGATTTAGTTCTTTCTATTCTTGTCTTTTTAATTGCATTATAACCACCAGCTACATCGACAACATTATGAAAACCTTTAGTTTTTAATATTGATGCTGCAATTACAGATCTGTAACCGCCTGCACAGTGTATATAAAACTTTTTTTCCTTCGGAAACATACTAATATAATCATTTAAATAGTCTAATGGTGTATTTTTAACATCTTTTATATGCTCATTTTCATATTCACCAGGTTTTCTAGTATCAAATATAACTGACTTATTTTCAGAATCTTTCTCTAATTCTGTAGCTGAAACTGATGCTAAAGTATCTACTTTTTTACCCGCTCTTTTCCAAGTTTCGAATCCTCCTTTTAAACAACCTTTTATATTATCGAAACCTACCCTTGATAAACGAATTATAGTTTCTTCTTCTTTTCCTTCAGGAGTAATTAAAACCAATGGAGTAGTAACATCTTTTATGATTGCTCCAACCCATGGCGCAAACGTTCCGTTTAAACCAATGAATAGTGATTTAGGTATAAATCCATTAATGAAATCAAATTGATGACGTACATCTAAAATTATAGTCTTTTCATCCCTTGTTAGTTGCTCAAACTCTTCAATTGACAATTCTCTTTTTCCTTTTTCAATAATTGTATCAATTGCTTCATACCCCTTTCTATTCAATTGTACATTTAAAGGAAAATAGTCTGGTGGTGGTAAAAGCCCCTCTGTAACTTCTTTTATAAACTCTTGCTTAGTCATATCAGCACGAAGCGCATAATTTGTTTTTTTCTGTGCTCCAATAGTACTCGTCGTTTCTTTACTTAAATTCTTTCCGCAAGCCGAACCAGCACCGTGTGCAGGGTAAACGATTACATCGTCGTTTAGCGTCATTATTTTTGTTCTTAAACTATCAAATAAATATCCTGCTAAATCTTCTTGTGTTACCTCTCCTTTCTGTGCTAAATCTGGTCTACCAACATCTCCTATAAATAAAGTATCGCCACTAAAAATAGCATAGTCCTTTCCCGAAGTATTTCGTAATAAATAAGTAGTACTCTCCATTGTATGACCAGGTGTATGTAATGCAACTATCTCTACAGCTCCAATTTTAAATACTTCTTTATCTTTAGCGATATATGATTTAAATTCTGTATTTGCTAACGGCCCATATACAATTTCAGCACCTGTTTTCTCTGCTAATGTAAGATGTCCACTTACAAAATCAGCATGGAAGTGAGTTTCAAAAATATACTTAATTTTAGCATTATCTTCTTGTGCTTTTCTAATATAAGAATCAACCTCTCTTAAAGGGTCAATAATAGCTACCTCTCCATTACTTTCTATATAATATGCTCCTTGCGATAAACATTTTGTATAAATCTGTTCGATTTTCATAATTTACTCTATTATTGGTATGCTTGATGTATATATTGCGCATACTTTTTTTGATTTTTATTATCTCCTGTCTTATAAAATTTCACTGCTCCATTAGCTCGCATAAAGAAATGACTAATATCTATCACCTCTAATAATCCTCCTCTAAATAAAGCATCTCTAACTGGGCCTTTAACTCCTGCAAAGTAAAATTTAATTTCTCTTTTTTGATAGTATAATATCTGTTGTTTCAACATTTCTACTCCACTACTATCTACCCTATTAATACTTTCCGCGTCTAAAACAATTAACTTTACTTTATCCTCTTTCAGAGTTATCATTGCTTCTAAACGTTCTCTAAAATAACTTGCATTAGCATAAAATAGCTGTGCATCAAAACGAAAAACAAGTACTTCATCATCTATTAGTACATCTTTAAATCTGTTTTTATTTCTGTAAAAATCAGAGTTGGGAACTTTTCCCAGCTCTACTACGTTTGGTCTTGAAGTTCTGAATATTAAAACGATTAAAGATAATGCCACACCTATTAAAATTCCATATTCTATTCCAAATAAAAGTGTAGCTAAAAACGTGGCTAATAACAACCAGAAATCTAAATTATTGGCTTTCCACAGGAATATTGCTTCTCTTATATTTATCAATCTAAAAACGGCAACAATAATTATAGCTGATAATATTGTTTTTGGTAAATAATAGAATATTGGAGTTAAAAAAAGTAATGTTATTACAACCATCACTGCTGATATGAATGCAGATACTCCTGTTGTTGCTCCAGATTCAGCATTTATTGCTGACCTTGAGAAACTAGAAGTTGATGGATATGATTTAAAAAATGATCCAAAAATATTACTTAAACCTAAAGCTATTAATTCTTGATTAGGATCGATTCTATATACATCTTGTTGACTCTCTAAAGATTTACCAATAGAGATTGTTTCTAGATATCCAATCATCACTAAAGTAAATGCTATCGGTAATAACTGTTTTACCAAACTAAACTCTATTTCAGGTATTGTAAATGTTGGTAATCCTGAAGGAATACTACCTACTATAGCTACACTTTGTAATGTTCCTTTTATGAAATACATTACTACAATACCTAAAGTAACTACGATTAGTGCATTGGGTATTTTTTTATTTACTCTTCGTAAAGCTATTATAATAAAGCATGTAATGCCTCCTATAATTGTTGTGTTACTATCTAATTCTAAAAAGCGATGCCCCATGTCTTCAAGTAAGTGATGAATTTGATCACTTTGAACAAAATCAACACCAAAAAGATTCCTAAACTGATTTAGGCCTATTGTTAATGCTACAGCAGAGGTAAAACCTGTGATCACTGGTTTAGAGAGAAAGTTCACAATAAATCCAAGCCTAAATATCCCCATTGTAAATTGAATCATTCCTACTAGAAGTGCTAAGAGTATAGCAATAGCTACGTAACTTTCTGAACCAGCTAAAGCTATAGTAGATACCCCAGTAGCAACAATTAATGAGTCCATAGCCACTGGTCCAATAGCCACTTGCCTAGATGACCCGAAAATAGCGTAGACAATCTGTGGAATCAATGCAGAATATAATCCATAAATTGGAGGTAAGCCTGCGATCAGCGCATAAGCAATTCCTTGAGGAATTAGGACTGTTGCAACAGTTATCCCAGCAATTAAATCGCCTTTAAATTGACTCTTTTTATAGTCGGATAACCATCCTATGAGTGGTATACTATTTCTTAAATTCACTTAAAATAATTCTCCTTGACTTCTTCCTTTAATTCTTCCTAAATGCTTATATGCTGCATCTGTAACTTCTCTACCTCTTGGGGTTCTAATTATAAAACCTTCTTGAATTAAAAATGGTTCGTAAACTTCTTCTATCGTTTCAGCATTTTCGGCCACTGCAGTTGCCAAAGTTGTAATACCAACAGGTCCACCTTTAAATTTATCTATTAATGTAGATAATATTTTATTATCCATTTCATCTAAACCATGGGCATCGACATTTAAAGCATTTAAAGCATACTTTGCTATTTCTATAGTAATGCTTCCATTTCCTTTTATCTGAGCGAAATCTCGTACCCTTCTCAATAATGCATTAGCTATTCGAGGTGTTCCTCTACTTCTTCCTGCTATTTCAATTGCTGCTTCCATAGAAATTGGCACACCTAAAATCAAGGCACTTCGCTGAATAATTGTAGTAAGTAACTCTGAAGAATAATAGTTTAATCTGCTACTTATTCCAAAACGTGCTCGCATTGGTGCTGTAAGCAGACCTGATCTCGTAGTAGCTCCTACTAACGTAAAAGGTTCTAGATTAATTTGGACTGTTCTAGCATTAGGCCCAGATTCAATCATAATGTCTATCTTATAGTCTTCCATAGCTGAGTATAGATACTCTTCTACTACTGGACTTAATCTATGTATTTCATCAATAAATAAAACATCTCTTTCATCTAGATTGGTAAGAAGACCTGCAAGATCACCAGGTTTATCTAAAACTGGCCCTGAAGTAACTTTAATACCAACTCCTAATTCATTCGCTAAAATATTAGCTAATGTTGTTTTTCCTAAACCAGGTGGTCCATGAAAAAGTGAATGATCAAGAGCTTCACCTCTTTGATTGGCGGCTTGAACAAATATTTTCAAATTTTCTATGGCTTGATCCTGACCTGTAAAATCGTCAAAAGAAAGCGGTCGTAATTGCTTTTCTACATCTAAATCTTCACTTGAAAAACCATCCTTATCGGGGTTTAAATTTTCATTCATATAGAAAATGTATTAAATCTTTTACAATTAAATTTTTCGATTGTTTAATTAAATATAAAAAAACCTTCTTTAGGTATATTGAAATGAGATGAAGTCAACTCTATATTTAATCTAAAAATTACTTTTCATTTCACTGTAATGATTATTCTTATAAAAATATTGCTCGCATTACGTACAATAGATTATTAATAAAACTTAGTCGCTAAGATACTTATTTCGAATTAATGTTATTCAACAAAAAAGCCTTTCAAAAGTTTTGAAAGGCTTTTAATCTACAACATAGTTTATTGAAGCAATAATAAATATAAACTTATAAATTCGCTCTTACTTGACAATAACCTGTACTCTCTGTTGGGCTATTATAATAACATGCACATTTCAAAGCTCCTCCACAATCATGAGTATTCTTACAACTCTTTGTAATACATTTCTTTGGTTCTAAAGCGCGCTTAGCCCCCTTGATACTTTTCTGTTCTTCACTAGTTAACTTCTTACCTAAAAATTGAATTTCTTTCATAATTAAACTTTTAAATTAATATTACTGTTTAAGTATACGTGTAACTTAAAAATATCCTGTTACCCAATTTTGAAATAATTCGACTTTTATAGATTTCTGATAAGATATCACTACAAGACTATAGGGTCTTCGAAATAAAATTTAAAAAAGTTATTTATTGGTAAAAAAAGAACCTTTCAAATTATTGAAAGGTTCTTTTTTTATTTTATGTTTCTACTTACTAAGATGATTCTTCACCGTCTTTTAAAGGAACAGTCTGCAAAACATAATCTTGTCCATGGATATACTCTCCATTTTCATCTGTTTTACTGTAATCATATGCCCAACGGTGCACCTCTGGAATTTTTCCAGGCCAGTTTCCGTGAATGTGCTCTACTGGTGTAGTCCACTCTAATGTATTTGCCTTCCAAGGGTTTTGTGACGCCTTGTTTCCTCTATACATAGAAATAAAGAAGTTTGCTAAAAATATTAACTGTGCAAAACCACCAACTATTGCCATGTAAGTAATGAATACATTTATATCTGCTAAATCATCAAACATTGGGAAGTTTGTATTTGTATAATATCTACGTGGTAAACCAGCTAAACCGATAAAATGCATTGGAAAGAATACTCCATAGGCAGAGATAATCGTCAACCAAAAATGCCAATATCCCATAGTCTTGTTCATCATTCTACCATACATTTTAGGATACCAATGGTAAACACCTGCAAACATTCCTAATAAAGCTGATACTCCCATTACTAAATGAAAGTGTGCAACTACGAAATAAGTGTCATGTACATTAATATCTAATGCAGAATCACCTAAAACTAATCCTGTTAAACCTCCTGTTACGAAAGTTGATACTAAACCAATTGAGAATAGCATAGCTGGGTTTAATTGGAGATTACCTTTCCAAAGAGTAGTTACGTAATTAAAAGCTTTTACTGCTGATGGAATTGCAATTAGTACAGTTGTAAATGTGAATACCGAACCTAAAAATGGATTCATTCCTGAGATAAACATGTGGTGACCCCATACAATTGTAGATAAGAATGCAATACCTATTATTGATCCAATCATTGCACGATAACCAAATATTGGTTTACGTGAGTTCGTAGAAATAACCTCTGAAGATATACCTAAAGCAGGTAATAAAATAATATAAACCTCCGGGTGTCCTAAGAACCAAAATAAGTGTTCAAATAATACTGGTGATCCTCCTTGGTAATGTAACACTTCTCCTGAAATGAATATATCTGATAAATAAAATGACGTACCAAAACTTCTATCAAAAATTAGTAATAATGCTGCTGATAATAATACTGGGAATGAAATTACACCAATAATAGCTGTAATAAAGAATGCCCACATTGTTAATGGCAATCTTGTCATTTTCATTCCTTTAGTTCGTAAGTTAAGTACAGTAACTATATAGTTCAATGATCCAATTAAAGATGAAGCAATGAATATAGCCATTGAAACTAACCATAATGTCATTCCTGTACCTGAACCTGGAATTGCTTGAGGCAATGCTGATAAAGGTGGATAAATTGTCCATCCTGCTGAAGCTGGTCCTGCCTCAACAAATAATGAAGCTACCATGATTACTGAAGACAAGAAGAACAACCAATATGATAACATATTCATGAACCCAGATGCCATATCACGTGCTCCAATTTGTAATGGAATTAATAAATTTGAAAATGTTCCACTTAAACCAGCAGTAAGTACAAAAAACACCATAATGGTTCCGTGTATTGTAACTAATGCTAGGTAAGTATCAGGATTCATAACACCATCTGTCTGTTGGTGAGATCCTAAAAATGCTTCAATAATTGTAAATGATTTTTCAGGCCATGCTAATTGTAAACGAAATAACATTGACATGAATACACCAATAATTCCCATAAACATACCTGTAATAAGGAATTGCTTAGCAATCATCTTGTGGTCTGTACTAAAAATATATTTAGTTACAAATGTTTCTTTATGATGGTGATGTTCTGCTGACATAATCTAAATCTCTTTATAAACTTTTACTATCTATCTTACTTTATAACTTGAGCTAATGTTTTTTGCTCACCTAACCATTTGTTATACTCATCTTCTTCAACAACAGTAATCTTCATCTGCATGTTGTAGTGAGAAGCTCCACAAATTTTATTACACAATAATAAGTAATCGAATACATAAGGCTCTTCACCTTTTGCACGTCTTATTTTGTTAATTCCCTTTGCTTTCGCAATTACTTCAGAATTTTTACGCATCTCCTCTGTAGTGTATTTAGGTGAGAATGCAAACTGAGTAACCATACCTGGAACACAGTTCATTTGCGCTCTAAAATGTGGCATATATGCTGAGTGCAAAACGTCTTGCGACCTGAATTTAAATAATACTTTTTTACCTTTAGGTAAATATAATTCTGTAACCTGTTTATCATCTTGTGATTTAGGGTCAGACATATCAACTCCCATGGTATTCTGCTTGTTGATATTGATAAAATTCACATTACCAAGTCCTAATTCGTTATCCGTACCAGCGTAACGAGCATCCCATCTAAATTGTTGAGAATAAACTTCAATAACAATAGGGTTTTCATCATCACCAATATTCATTACGTTATTCCATTGCCATAAACCGTAACCAATTAATAAAACAATTGTTATCGCAGGAATTACTGTCCATATTAACTCTAATTTATGACTATCAGCAAAGAATAATGCCTTGTTCTTTTTATTACCTCTATACTTATATGTAAAGAAGAAAATTAAAAACTGCATGATGAACTGAACTATACCTATAAGAATAAAAGTAATATTGAATAATATATCATCATGTTCTCCTTCTATAGAAGCACTCTCTGGTAACATGATAACATTCATACCTAATAAGCAATAAATCATCATTGCATATACAAAGGCCATGAAACCTAAAGCTATTTTCCCTTGTTTATCGTTGTCGTTATCGTTTGCTATAACTTCGCGTAAATTCATAACGCGTGTTAGTTGCCAAAAACTTACTCCTAGTGCTACTGCAATGAAAATGTAAAATAAAGCTAGCATATTTGTATACTTATTTTTTTAATATCGTTTGTTAATGATGAGCGTTGTTATCTTCTCCTCTGTGTTCTATAACATAATAGTGATGTGTTTCACTTTCATGTAAAAATGGATTACCTTTAGGTACAGGAGGAGCTTTAGCGAAGGCATTAAATGTAGCGAAAATGAATAGTCCTAAGAAGAATAAAAATCCACTTATTTCTCCTATACCGAATCCCCATTGTCCACCAACTGTTCCTGGCATTATCATTACAAATAAATCTACATAATGACCTACTAATATAAATACACCTGCTATCGCTATAACCCAAGGAATACTCTTAAAATCACTGTTTATTAATACTAAAACAGGAAAGATAAAGTTTAATACTACCATTCCTAAGAAAGGAACTTTGTATTCGTTAAAACGTTGAACGAAATATGTAGTTTCCTCTGGCATATCCGCATACCATATTAACATAAATTGAGCAAACCATAAATACGTCCAGAATACTGAAAATCCGAACATAAATTTAGCTAAATCATGAATATGACTATCATTTACTAATGGTAAATGCCCTTTAGATCGTAAATAAATTGTAACTAAACAAATTACTGTTAATGCTGAAACTAAAAAAGTAGCTAACACATACCATCCAAATAATGTAGAAAACCAGTGAGGATCGATACCCATTATCCAATCCCAAGAAGCCATAGACTCAGTTATCATGAATAATAAGACAAAAGCTACCGACATATTGTAGTTTCTCTTATGCAATTTCAAATCGCCGTTATCTTGCTTAATAGAATTTCTTCTGATAAGAAAACGATAGCCGTTCCAAATTACAAGGTAGAATACACTTCGAATAGTCCATCCTGGTAAATTCATCCACCATTTCTTTCCATCTACGATAGGATCATACTTAGGACTTGCTGGGTCAAAAGTACCTTCAGCCATCCATGGAAAAAGATGAAAACTGTGCATTGCTGTTAAAATTATAAACACTAGCATAACAATACTTACATAATGTAAATTCGCTGTTATTGCTTCCATTACCCTAAATAAAACAACAGACCATCCTGCATGAGCTATCCTTTGTCCTGCATAAAAAGCTAAAACTAATAAGGTGATACCTAAGAAGAACAATAGTGATACATAAAAGGCAGAAACTGGTCTATTCTTCATTTGATGATACAAATGTTCTGCATGATGATCGTCGTGATGATTATCGGAATGCGCTGAACTAGCTGCATGATCAGAACCATGAGTAGAAGAATTATCTGCTTTCGTTGACTTGTGATCTTCAACATGTGCATTAGTTAAATGGTCTTCGCTATCTTTCTTATGAGTACTTGCTACATTTGAAGTATCGGAATGATTCTCTTTAAAAGCGTCAGAGTGTGAATCGTCTTTATGAGAACCGTCTTCGTGATTTGCTTCACCTGCCTCATGATTACTTTTTTTCGTTTCTGAATGCTCCTCGGTATTATGAGGGGTGTTTCCACCATCATGACCTTCTTCTGCATGATTTTCTCCATGACCACCATGGTGAGCAGCTTCTTGTTTTGCTATAATCTCTTTAGCTTCTTCTAAAGATTTAGGTGCGCTCATAAAACTTATGGCAGTACCTAAAACTCCTAAAATCATAAGAGCGAAAGCAAATATTTTTAATTTTCCTGAAAACTGGTACATATCTTAACTATCTATTATAGACTTATTTTAATTCACTTTTAAGTTTCTCAACATATTGTACAACTTGCCAACGTTCGTTGTAAGTAAGTTGTGAAGAATGAGATCCCATTAAATTTTTACCATACATTAAAACATGATAAATACTTCCTTCAGTTATATCTCTATCTTTATAATTTGGAATTCCATTGAACTTATCTCTTTGCGATAAGATTCCATTACCGTCACCTTTAGCTCCATGACAAACTGCACAGTATATACCGTACATTTTTTTACCATTAGCTAGGTTAGTTTCATCCTTTTTTAAAGGACTTTTCAACTCTACTTTAGCTTTCTCATATCCATCATTTGTATCAGGTATGTCGTAAGCTACGATACCTTTTCTACTTACAGTACCTGCTACTGGTAATCTGTTAACTACAACATCACCTGCTGAATGCGTACCATTAGCATCATAAGGTACAGATACATACATATCCGGCATATATTGAACTTGTGGTTTACGTTTATTATTACAAGAAATCATACTTGTCATAATAAGTGAAGCAATAATTATTTTTATACTCTTCATATCTATCTATTAGTGCTTATCTACTACTTTAACTTCTACTGCACCAGTTGTTGCTAATAAATCTTTCAATTCATCTTCATTATTATGTACTGGAATTTCCATTAAAAAATGATCATCAGTAGTTCTTGGGTCAGGATTTTCAGCTTCTTTGAAAGGCCATATTCTACTACGCATGTAAAATGTAATTACCATTAAATGCGCTGCAAAGAACACCGTTAATTCGAATAAAATAGGCACAAAAGCAGGCATATTTTCTATCCAAGAGAAACTTGGTTTACCTCCAATATCTTGTGGCCAATCTGCTATCATAGTATACCATGTTAACCATGTTGCAACAGCAGTACCAGTGATTCCATAAAAGAAGGCAGTGATAGCTAAACGAGTTGGTGCTAATCCTAATGCTTTATCTAAACCGTGTACTGGAAACGGAGTAAATACTTCTTCGATATGATGATGTGCATCTTTTACTGTTTTAACAGCATCCATTAAGATATCATCATCATTATATAATGCGTGAATTACTTTGTTAGTGCTCATTGTTCTCCTCTCTTAATTTTTTAAAGTTTTCACCTGAAGATTTCAAGATTGTTTTGATTTCTGCTGTAGGTATTACAGGGAAAGTTCTTGCATACAATAAAAATAATACAAAGAAGAAACCTATGGTACCTATGAATATACCTACATCTACAAAAGTTGGTTCAAAACGAGACCATGTAGATGGTAATTGTCCTTTACTTAATACAATTGCAATAATATCGAAACGCTCGAACCACATACCAATGTTGATTGCTATGGATACTAAGAACGAAACAATAAAACTTCTTCTCAGCTTCTTAATCCATAAGATTTGTGGTATTATAATATTAAAAATCATTAATGACCAGAACGCCCAACCGTAAGCTCCTGCTTCTGCTCCAAACGATAAATAAGTATAATTTTCATAAGGTGATCCTGTATACCATGCAATAAAGAATTCTGTTGCATAGGCTACAGCTACTATACCTCCTGTTAAGATAATTACAATATTCATGTATTCTACATGCAAGCGTGTGATGTATGCTTCCATGTTAGTTACCTTACGCATAACTCCTAGTAATGTTTGAACCATTGCAAAACCTGAAAAGATTGCTCCAGCTACGAAGTAAGGTGGAAATATTGTTGAGTGCCATCCTGGATTTACAGATGTAGCAAAGTCAAATGATACAATAGTATGTACTGAAAGTACCAACGGAGTAGCTAACCCTGCTAATACAAGAGAAACTTCTTCGAAACGTTGCCAATCTTTTGCTCTTCCAGACCATCCAAATGAAAGTAATGCGTAGATTTTCTTTTGGAAAGGCTTTACTGCTCTATCACGAATTGTAGCAAAATCTGGTAATAAACCAGTCCACCAGAATACTAAAGAAACTGACAGATATGTTGATATAGCAAATACATCCCATAATAGTGGTGAATTGAAATTTACCCATAACGGACCAAATTGATTTGGAATTGGTAATACCCAATATGCGTTCCATGGACGTCCCATGTGTATAATTGGGAATAATCCTGCTTGAAATACAGCAAAAATTGTCATGGCTTCAGCAGAACGGTTAATTGCCATTCTCCATTTTTGACGGAATAATAAAAGTACTGCAGAAATTAATGTTCCTGCGTGACCAATACC
>JAHDDQ010000180.1 GCA_020629275.1 Tenacibaculum sp.
AAAGTCATTAACACAATAACTCTCTTTAAAGATAATATTTTCTTTGACATTTTGCCCTGTTAGCTTCTCTAATCTATCAATTATTATCTGAAAATACTTTTCTCTTATTTCATTTGTATCTTCTATACCAGGAGCAAGTGGTATTAGAAATGTAGCTGCCTCTTTTCCGTTTGGCGCAAAACTATCATCAGTTATGCTAGGAAAGCTTGCATAGAATAATGGTTTTTCAGGCCATTCTGGAGTATCATAAATTGATTTTGCATGTATGTCAAAATCTGTATCGAAGAATGTTCTACGTTATTTAACTTTTTATCGAACCCAACATAGAATAATAATGAAGATGGAGCAAAAACCCTTGAATCCCAATATTTTTCTGAATACTGACGACTTTTTTGAGGCAACAAAGTTTCTGTATGATGATAATCGGCTCCACTTAAAACCAATTCAGTTTCCATAACTTCATTATTTACGGTAATTCCTGAAACTTTATTCTGATTATTAAGTTTAATTTCCTCTACATTAGCGTTATTAATCAGATTAACACCCAAATCTCTTGCTAATTTCACCATTCCTTCAATCACCATATACATTCCTCCTTTAGGATGCCATGTGCCTAAACCAAAGTCTGCATAATTCATAAAATTATAAAATGCTGGTGTATTAGAAGGCTTTGCTCCTAAAAATAGTACTGGAAACTCTAATATTTGAATTAACTTTTTACTCTTTATTTTTTTTCTAACCTCCTTGCGTATGGTTGAAAAAAATTGTCCTACTCGAACTGCAGTTTTTGGAGTAATTAATTCTAGCGGAGATATACCTGGTCTATATACAACATCTTTTACAGCTATATCATAATTTTCTTGAGCACTTTTTATGAACTTTCTTAGATGCTTTGAACTTCCCTCTTCTTCTTTTTCAAATAATTCACAAATTTCTTCGTAATTACCGGGTATTGTAATACTATCATTGATATCGAAGTAGACTTGGTAAGCAGGATCTAACTTTTCTAAGGTGTAGTAATCTGATGGTTTTTTTCCAAAATCCGCAAAAAACTTTTCAAATACATCTGGCATCCAATACCATGTTGGACCAATGTCGAAGGTAAAACCATTTTTAATCAATTGTCTTGCTCTTCCGCCAAAAGTTGCGTTTTTCTCTAAAACGGTAACTTGATAACCAGCTTTTGCCATGTAACAAGCAGCTGATAATGAAGAAAAACCAGAACCTATTATTGTAATACTATTTTTCAATTATGTGAGGTATTAATTATTGTTTAAAGATAGTAAAAAAAAGTTTTGTTTAATTATTTTTAAAAACAATTAAACAAAAAATTAAATATCTTCTAATAATTCTATAACTGATGGATATGTAGTAACGTTGGAATCCAAATCTTCAACATCAATTTCTAATGCTCTCCTACCAACAGCTACTAGTTTATGGTCGGTATTTTTTAGAATAGCATCGATTTCTTCAAAATATTCTTGCACTTTGTCTTCATAAGGTTGAACTGTCATTGAAGTAATAAAACAAACCTTTAATTCTCCTTCAAAGAAATAACTTAAATTGTTTAACGGCAAACTTTGTCCCAAATAAATTGTCTGACAACCTCTCAATACCAATTCAAAGTTTAAATACATTAAACCTATTTCATGAATCTCTCCATCTGGTAAAAAAAGGACATATGTATAATCTTGATTTGTTGCTGCGTATTCTAATTTCTCAGTATTAAGTTGTATTTTTTGAATAATTAAATTCGAAATAAAATGTTCGTGGGCTGGCATTAAAGTATTCGTTTGCCACAACAAACCAATATGGTTTAAAAAAGGAATAAATACTTCTTTAAAAACCTGTCTAAATGTCTTTTTGTGTAATAATTTATTGTAAGTATTATTGAATAAGACTTTGTCAAATTGAAACATTGACATTTTAAAAGCATTAATTGCTTCATCATTTACAGCATATTTAAATGCCAATTCTCTTGCATTTGTGTTTATTTGCTCATTAGACATTTGAGCAATTTTAGATATTTTGAAATTGTGCTTATTAAGAAGTACGACATTTAAAAGTTTTAATAAACTTTGTGAAGAATAATATCTAATGTTCGTATCTGTTCTGTTAGGTTCTAATAAATTATAACGCTTTTCCCATATACGAATGGTGTGTGCCTTGATTCCTGAAATGTTTTCAAGGTCTTTAATAGTGAAAATCGTTTTTATATTGTTCAACTTTACATGTTTTTTATTAAACAAATATAAAGATTATTATCCTATGTTGTGTTATTTAATTCTTAAATCGTGTAACATTTTCTATATTATTGCATCTAACATATAAATTAATCTAACCAGATTGTGCAAAAAAGTCTTGAAGACAAGTTTTTAAACGATTTTGAATCCAATCAAAATATAGTACACAAAATTTGTAGAATCTATACTACGAACAAAAGTGACCATAATGATTTGTTTCAAGAAATTATCATTCAAGTTTGGAAAAATTATCCCAAATTTCGAGGTGATGCTAAGTTTAGTACATGGATGTATAGAGTAGCTTTAAATACTGCAATATCTCTTTACAGAAAATCTACTAGGACAATAAAGACTCAGGATATATCGGATATTAGTTTTAAAATAAAGGCTGATGAATATGATGATACCGAAGAACAACAATTGAAGTCACTTTACATAGCCATTAGAAATTTAAATGATATTGATAAAGCGTTAGTTTTTCTGTATTTGGAAGACAAATCGTATAGAGAGATTTCCCATACTCTTGGTATTAGTGAAGTAAATGCTCGTGTAAAAATGAATAGAGCTAAAGATAAATTAAAAAAGATCTTAAACCCATAACCCATATGGATGTATTAGATAAATATAAAAAAGCATGGAAAAATCAACCTGAAGACGAATCAAAAGTATCTAAGGTTGATATTTATAAGATGACCAAAGCTAAATCGTCATCAATTGTTAAATGGATTTTTATGATAGGTATATTAGAACTACTCTTTTGGGGTGTTCTGAATATCTTGTTAATGGATTCGTCTTATAATGACATATATAAAGAATTACACATCCAAAATATTGTAACATTTAGTACATGTTTTCATTATTTTATTATTCTTTTATTTCTTGTCTCTTTCTATTTAAATTATAAATCAATATCCTCTTCTTCCACAACGAAAGATTTGATAAGACAAATTTTAAGTACTAGAAAAGTTGTTAAATATTATGTTTACTTCAATTTAATTTACTCTGTACTGGTTAATATAATTGTACTCTTAATCATATTTAACGATTTAGATTTGCTAATGGAGTTTTACAATAATCATAGCATAGATGTTTCTTCTGATAAAGAGGAGCTTCTAATTTCTTTAATTGTAGTTATGACTCTGGTATTAACTGGATTATTTTTTACACTTTGGTTATTTTACCGATTTATTTATGGGGGTTTATTAAAAAAATTAAATTATAATCACAAAGAATTGGCTAAATTAGATCAGTTAAATTAACTGATTATGAAAAACTTAATTTTATTACTGTTAGTGATTCCATTTTTATCTGCAAACTCGCAAGAGAATAAAACTAATTTTTGGAATGAAGTTAGGTTTGGTGGTAGTTTTGGATTAGGTTTTGGAAATGATATAACCACTATTGCTGTATCTCCTTCTGCTATCTATGATTTTAATCCTTTTTTTTCGGCAGGAATACAAATTGGATATCAGTACTCAAAACGTAACGACTTTTCTTCTAATGTTTTTAGCTCAGGAATATTAGGCATATTTAATCCTTTTGATAGCGTTCAACTTTCTACTGAATTTGAGCAACTTTTTGTTAATCAGAAAATAGGAAGCGACTCTTCTTCATATAATTACCCTGCATTATATTTGGGTGGAGCCTACAGGGTAAGTGCGAATATTTCTTTAGGTTTTCGTTATGACATACTTTTTAACAGAAATAAAAGCATATATGCATCGGCCATTTCTCCGGTATTTAGAGTCTTTTTTTAAAACTCTTTAAGTGAAATCAATAATTTTTCATGCATTTCATCCGTGTAATCTAAATGTGTCACAATTCTTATTTTTCCTTCCCCCATTGGAGTTAATAAAATATTCTTTGATTCCATTTTTGCTATAAAATCATCAGGATTTAAATCATCATTAACATAAAAAATCACAATATTAGTTTCTACAGGTTCCACTTTTTTAACGAAAGAACAACCTTCCAATACTCTTTCTATTTCTTTAGCTTTTTTATGATCTAAAGCTAATCTTTCTACATGATTATCTAAAGCATAAATAGCTGCGGCTGCTAAATAACCTACCTGTCGCATGGCACCTCCAAACAATTTTCTAATTCGTAAAGCTTTTGTTATATCTTTTTTACTACCCACTAAAATAGAACCAATCGGTGCACCTAAACCCTTAGACAAACAAATAGAAATAGTATCAAATAAAGCTCCATATTGCGTTGGTGTTTCACTTTTTGCAACTAAGGCATTAAATAATCTTGCTCCATCTAAATGAAAAGCTAAATTATTTTCTTTTGCTACTTTCTGAACTTTTTTCAGTTCTTCAAAATCCCAACACGCACCACCACCTTTATTCGTTGTATTTTCAATACATACTAAACGTGAATAAGGCACGTGAATATCTGATCTACCAGCTGCAGCTGCTTTCAGCTGATTTGCGGTAAACATACCTCTATTTCCATCTATTAGCTTACAACTCACACCAGAATTAAAAGCAGCACCTCCACCTTCATAGTTATATACATGAGCCCACTTATCGCAAAACAATTTATCACCAGGTTGAGTATGTAACTTAATTGCTGCTTGGTTAGCCATTGTACCTGAAGGAAAAAATAGTGCATCTTCCATTCCAAACATTTTTGCAACCTTTTCTTGTAATAAATTTACTGTTTTATCACCTTTAAACACATCATCCCCAACCTCAGCACTCATCATTGCTTCTAACATTTCTTTGGTCGGTTTTGTAACTGTATCGCTAATTAAATTTATTTCCATTTTTAGGTATGTTTTTAAAATGTATTTTTGTAGTTATGATTACACACGAACAGCTAAAAAATATTACTGAACGAGTTGCCAAGTTAAAAGGTTATCTAGATATTGACAAGAAATTAATTGAAATTTCTAATGAAGAGGAGAAAACGGCTGATCCTAATTTTTGGAACAACCCAAAAGAAGCTGAAATCATTATGAAGTCGTTGCGATTAAAGAAGAAATGGGTAAATGATTATGAAGCTATCGTTACTATGCAAGATGATCTCAATGTTCTATATGATTTCTACAAAGAAGGAGATATTGATGAAGCAGAAATTAATGAGCATTACAATAAAGCAATTACTCTTCTTGAAGATATCGAATTTAAAAATATGCTTTCTGATGAGGGTGATAATTTAAGTACTGTAATACAAATTACTGCGGGTGCTGGAGGTACTGAAAGTTGTGATTGGGCAGAAATGTTAACACGAATGTATACCATGTGGGCCGAAAAGCAAGGATTAAAAGTTAAAACCTTAAACTATCAAGGTGGTGATGTTGCCGGAATTAAAACAGTTACACTAGAGTTCGAGGGAGACTATGCTTTTGGTTGGCTTAAAGGAGAAAATGGGGTGCATCGTTTGGTACGTATTTCACCTTTTGATAGTAATGCTAAACGCCATACATCTTTTGCTTCTGTATATGTATATCCTGTTGCAGACGATTCTATAGAAATAGATATAAACCCAGCAGATATAGAAATAACTACCGCACGTTCAAGTGGTGCAGGTGGGCAAAATGTTAATAAAGTAGAAACCAAAGTTCAGTTACATCACAAACCTACTGGAATACAAATTCAATGCTCTAATTCGCGTTCGCAACATGATAATAGAGCAACAGCTTTACAAATGTTAAAATCTCAACTGTATGAAATTGAATTACAGAAACGTCAAGCTGCAAGAGCAGATATTGAAGCGAATAAAATGAAGAATGAATGGGGAAGTCAAATTCGTAACTATGTCATACATCCTTATAAATTGGTTAAAGATGTTAGAACAGCTCATGAAACAGGTAATGTAGATGCTGTAATGAATGGAGATATTAATGAATTTTTAAAGGCATACTTGATGATGATGGGACAAAAAGAAAACACAAAAACTAGTTTATAACCCAGAAAAAAATCAATGATAAAAATATACCACAACCCAAGATGTTCTAAATCACGTCAAGGATTAGCCATTTTAGAAGAGAGTGAAAAAGATTTTGAGATTATTAAGTATCTAGACACTCCTTTAAGTGAAAAAGAGTTAACTCATATTATAAGCTTATTAGCTATAAAACCTATAGAGTTAGTTCGAAAGAATGAGCAAGTTTGGAAAGACAATTTTAAAGGTAAAGAGCTAAACGATATAGGTATTATCAAGGCTATGGTTGAAAACCCTAAACTTATAGAACGCCCTATAGTTGTTAACGAACATAAAGCTGTTATTGGACGACCTCCTGAGGATATCATAAAAATATTATAGTTTTAAAATCCATGCATATTAAAATAGTCTTCTGTAATTACAGAAGACTATTTTAATACAAAAAAAAATTTACGTTTAAGTTGGCATTCCAACACAAATACCAGCTCCTTTAAATGACGATCCAAAACATTTGAACTTGGAATATGCAGTGATACTAAAAAAAACCTGAAACTTGACAACGTTTTGCTTTTAAAAAACATGCATACCTTGGTTCCCTTCCATTAATCATTTGTAGTTTATTTTTACTTAGTTTTGAAACCCTTTTAAGTTTTATAAATTTTTTATTCTATTTTATTATAGTTTTGTTTAACTTCCACTTTATGCATTTGATGGACATCCTTGTGGTAAATGACAACACCAATCTGTGGATTCATCTGCACTGAACTCACACTTTCTATATACTTTCCCTGCAGCTATAATTACTTGTTCTTCTTTGCTTAATTCTTTTCCTAATTTTAATAAATTTCTCATAATTAATAATTTATATATTATTTATATAATGAACATTTAAAGACACTCATTATTTATGTCTTTGTATTATTTATCTACAGTTTCTAGCTCCAGGCTGAGCTATTACGCATCCATAGTTTCCATATGAGTCATAACCACAACAACGATTTGATACTGAAGAACAAATACT
>JAHDDQ010000181.1 GCA_020629275.1 Tenacibaculum sp.
TAATACCTGCATGCGGTAGTATTGATGATGTGTAAAAATCGTTACTCAAAATTGTATTTTCTTGGTTAGTAAAACGAGTATTAAAATTATTACAGAAAAGATTGTTTTTTTATATTAACAAAAAGAATGAGTTTGTAAAAAAAATTACACATTGTTGTATAGCTGTGATAGTTTTGATATTTCAAAGATTATTTGATTTCTTAGGTTTTTAGGTTCTAAGACTTCAATTCTACTGCCGTATTTTAGAATTTGTTGACGTAACTCTACTGTATTACCTGCGAATAATTTTAAAATAAAATGTGTTTCGTTTTCCTTTACTATTTCTTGATTTTTAAATATAGGTGTAGTTTTTATATATTCTTTTTGACTATTATCTATTTTTAATTTTATGATTTGAGGTTTTATGGTTTCTTCATTAAAGCTAACTCCAACAACAAAACGTAACTCCTCGTCAATTCTATCTAGCTTAATATCAATGTTATTTTTGGTAATTTTTAGATTTGAAATTCTATCAATAGAAAATGTTCTAAATCCTTTTTCAGTTTCTCCTATAACGTACCATCTATTTTGATATTCTTTTAAAACATATGGTTTAAAGTTGTACTGTTTAATAGTATTGTTTTTTTGAAAGTTAACATGGTTAAATTGAACTTCTTTTTTTAGCTGAATAGCTTTAAATATTTCGTTAAAAATTTCAATATTAAATTCTAAAGCATTTGGCTCAAAAAGAATATGTTGCATATATTTTTTAGGTAAGTTTAACGCTTTTTGATACGCAATAGCCATAGATTGGTATTTTATAAAATGAGAGTACAGCTCATTACAACCATTTAATAATAAAGTATAATATCCTTTAACACTATCGTCAATTTTAAAGCCACTTTCTTTTAAGCTTTTTATATCGTTACTTAATGTGCTTGTGCTGTTACTATGTCCTTTAAGTTTTAAATGATTTAATAACTCATTACTTTTTTGAGTTCCGTTTTTTAAAAAATTAAGTATGGTTATTTGACGCTGTATTTTCTTACTTATAGTATTCTTCATTCTTTTCTTTTTCAACAAAAATAGCCACTAATTTTCCATAAAAATGGGAAAATATATTGTTTTCCCGTTTACGTGGAAAATGAAGGTTTTAATTTGTTTCATAATTAAAAAAACAAATTATTATGAACAAACAAATTTTACAAAGTCAGTTAAAAGATTCAGGAAAAGCGTATTTATTTTATTTTTTTGGAGGGGCACATTACGCATATTTAGGTAATTGGGGAAAGCAACTATTATTTTGGTGCACTTTTGGTGGAATGTTTATTTGGGCTTTTATAGATATGTTTAGAATTTCTAGTATTGTACAGCAACACAATATGCCAATTTTACAACAAATATCAGATTTAGAAAAAAAAGAAAAAGATGAGGATTTTCAAAAGCAAATGTTAATGATGCAAGCAGTAAAAAATGGGTAAAATAATTTCCCATTAACTTTTTAGATTGATGGGAGATTTTTATTTTTAACGGAAAATATTAGTTATGAATAAAAAAATATTATTGTTAGTTCTTATCTGTTCCTTAAGTGTTACGTCTCAAAATAAAAAAGAAAAATCACAAGGGGTATTAAACTCTATAAATCGGAAATATCAAAGCATTAAGAATAGTCTTTTTTCAGAAGATAATGCAGAGAGAGATTCTATTTTAACAATATATAAAAGTAAATTCAAAGATTATAAGCTAGTTACTGAATGGATGTCTAAAAAACCACCTTTTTTAGATGATTTAAAAGGAAACACATATAAGGTGCTGAAAAGAACGATAATTGAAAAGGACAATTCAATTATTTACGATGATTTAGTTAAGAAAGAAAATATTTTGTATTTGTTTGTTCCTGAACATAAAGAGTACTTATATTTTTTATCATTTGAGTTATTTGAAAATTTTATCGAACTGATCGATGTAACTAAAGTTAATAGAGGTATTATGTATGAAGATAAATTTGAAGTAAAACTTGATGAAGAATTTAAAATAGAAAAAGAAATTGTAACTGGTAGAGTAAAACCATTTTTTGAAGTTTACAATAAGCATTTAATTTTTGGTTATAAAGTAAATAGTGAGGGAGGAGATAGACGTGTGTATTATGATTTAGGGTTTGATCTTTTTGATGAAGATGAAAAAGATAGTTATTTAGAATATGCTAACAGGTATTGGACGTTAGGGTTAACTGAACTAAATAAAACAGAGCAATTAATTAATGACAAAATGTTATATAAATTATGAGGAAAATTAATGTTTATCTAACTTCTATAATTACTGCCTTTTGTTCATTCAATTCTTATACACAAAATATAAAATATGATAAATCTGAATATTTAAAACAATGCATGAAAATTATCAATGAATCAAGAGAAGAATTTCATTTAAAACTACCTTATATAATAAAAAGTAATATCAATATTATAAAAGATGATATTGATTCAAAAAAGAAAGAAAAAACTAGTTCTGTTTCAAAAAAAGAGTATCTAAAAATTAAAGAAGAAATTAATTTTAGAACTTTTATAAGATTGTTAGAGAATGAAAAAAAAGCAAATGAAATTTATACGAACACATTAGTAAGACTTAGTGAAATTAATTCTATTTTTTTTAATCATTATTATGATAATAAAAAAACATTAATGTTTAAGGATTTTTATGACCTTCCAAATATTAGACTAGCTGAAGAAGTAACATTGTATTTAGAAGAAATAATAAAATTAGAAGAAGAAAGAGTTGCCAGAGATAATAAAGATTTAATAGCATCTAGTTGTTTATCTGTATTAGAGTTGATACCAGGAGCAACTGCTGTTACTAAAATTTTAGAAGGAGTTAAATTAGGTGCTAAAGCTGTTAGAACAGCAAGTAAATTAGAGAAAAATGCTAGTATTTCAGCTAAAATAACAAATAGACTTATTGGTAATAAAGATAGAGCTTTATCAATTATTAGAAAAATTTCTAATGCTGAAAAAAGAGCTAAAATTTCTGCTAGAATAGCTTATGTTGGTGGAACAGCGACATTATCCCAGTTAGCTTTAACATCTAAGCTAGTTAATGAGTCAAATGCAAATATTGATGAAAAGATAAATGAATTTGCTAAAGGAATGACAGCTGTTTATCTTCAGAACTTAAGAGATTATATTAAAGTTAACAGAGAAATTATTCCTTAGAATCATGAAGTATAAAGTTCTTTTCTTAATTATCTTTAGCTATTCTCACCTGTCATTTTCTCAAAAATGGTTGAAAAATTTTTATACAGCCTATGAAATCACTACAGTACATACCTTAAAGAATAAAAAAATTATCAATAGGCTTATTCGGTCTTTTAGTACTTCTTCTTTAGAAGCAAAGAAAGTCTTAAGAGCGTTAGATATTCCTCCTAAAGATATTCAAATAATTACTAGTAGGTTTACATTATCTGAATTAATCGCAGTGTCTAAAATTACAATAGGGTTATCACCAAAAACAACTAAAGTGTTTTTTTCAGATTTAGCGAGATATAATAAGACTGATAGGATACAAAACTTAATTGAAGTAATTAAAAAAGACCCTAGAGTTTTGGATTCTTATGAGCGTGTTTGTAACCATTTGGGGCCAAAGTTTAGGACAAATATTGGTGTGTTAATCCAGATTGCAAATCAAAAGTCTCCAATTAAGATTAAAACTACAATTTCACAGAAGCATAAGAGCTATTACAAAAAGAAGTTAGTGTCAGTAAACGGTTTAGTTTTTGAGGGATATTTCCCTGACTTTAAAAAGCAGAGAAAGTTTTTTGTAAGCTTACCTAAAAATTTAATTATTGCATCTGATGAAATACAAATGAAATATGCTACTAAGAAAATAAGGGAAGCAATAAGAAAAAATCCATCTTTGCGTGATGAGTTCTCGGTAGAACAATTAAAAGCTATAGATTTAGGTAAAAGAAAAATAGCTGGCTTAACTTGGCATCATAAAGAATCACCTGTTGGAGCAATGGAATTATTGCCTCAAAAAATTCATGATGAAGTTAAGCATGATGGAGGAAATATTTTTTGGGGTGGTGGTATAAGATAGAGGTAAAACATAATTAATATAAACAGCATAACTATAGGAGACAAAAACGATTAATAATGTTGTTTATTTAAAACTAAAACTAAAAACTAAAAACAAAAACTAAAAACAAAAACCTCACAATTATGTGAGGTTTTTGTTTTTTCATCAAACATGGTTTGCTACATGTTTCTTCTGTACTGACCCCCTACTTCAAATAGAGCAGAGGTAATTTGACCTAAAGAACATACTTTAGAGGCTTCCATTAACTTTTCAAAAACATTTTCATTTTGAATAGCTGCAGTCTGTACTGCTTTTAATTGTTCATTAGCTTCTTGTTTATGTGTCTCATTGAGACTTTCTTTAGTTTTGATTTGAAATTGCTTTTCCTCTTCTGTTGCTCTAATTACTTCTTGTGGAGTAACTGTTGGCGAACCTTTAGAACTTAAGAAAGTGTTTACACCAATAATAGGAAACTCTCCTGTATGTTTTAAAGTTTCATAGTATAAACTTTCTTCTTGAATTTTAGAACGCTGATACATGGTTTCCATCGCTCCTAAAACACCACCACGTTCTGTGATTCGGTCAAATTCAGCTAATACCGCTTCTTCAACTAAATCGGTTAATTCCTCGATAATAAACGACCCTTGAATCGGATTTTCGTTTTTAGCCAATCCTAATTCTTTATTAATAATTAACTGAATTGCCATTGCTCTACGTACCGATTCTTCAGTAGGAGTTGTAATCGCTTCATCATACGCATTGGTGTGTAACGAGTTACAGTTATCGTAAATTGCATATAATGCTTGTAGCGTTGTTCTGATATCGTTGAAGTCAATTTCTTGCGCGTGTAACGAACGTCCAGAAGTTTGAATATGATATTTTAACATCTGAGCTCTAGGGTTTGCAGCGTATTTATATTTTAATGCTTTAGCCCAAATTTTACGAGCAACACGACCAATAACTGCATATTCAGGGTCAATACCATTAGAGAAAAAGAATGATAAGTTTGGACCAAACTTATTAATATCCATTCCACGAGATAAATAATACTCTACATAAGTAAATCCGTTTGCTAATGTTAAGGCTAACTGTGTAATTGGATTGGCACCTGCTTCGGCAATATGATATCCAGAAATAGATACTGAATAGAAGTTACGCACATTCTTTTCAATAAAATATTCTTGAACATCACCCATTAAACGTAAGGCAAATTCCGTAGAGAAAATACACGTATTTTGAGCCTGATCTTCTTTTAAAATATCCGCTTGTACTGTACCACGAACTTGTGCTAAGGTATTTGCTTTAATTTCGGCATATACATCAGCTGGCAAAATTTGATCTCCGGTAACACCTAACAATAATAAACCTAATCCGTCGTTTCCTTCTGGTAAATCTCCGTTGTAACGAGGGCGTTCAACACCTTTGTCGTCATATAATTCTTTTAATTTTGCTTCAACTTTGTCCTCTAAACCGTGTTCTTTAATGTATTTCTCACAATTCTGATCAATAGCAGCATTCATAAAGAACCCTAATAACATAGGTGCTGGACCATTAATGGTCATAGAAACCGATGTCATTGCATGACTTAAATCGAAACCAGAGTATAATTTCTTTGCATCGTCTAAACAACAAATAGAAACTCCTGCATTACCAATTTTTCCGTAGATATCTGGTCTGTGACCAGGATCGTTACCATAAAGCGTCACACTATCAAAAGCTGTCGAAAGACGCTTAGCGTCCATTCCTAAACTTACGTAGTGAAAACGACGGTTGGTACGTTCTGGTCCACCTTCACCGGCAAACATACGTGTTGGATCTTCACCTGTACGTTTGAAAGGGTATAATCCAGAGGTATAAGGGAATTCACCAGGAACGTTCTCTTGTAAATTCCAACGCAATAAATCTCCCCAAGCTTTGTATTTTGGTAAAGCTACTTTCGGAATTTGCGTATGTGATAACGACTCGGTATGCGTTTCAATTTTTATTTCTTTGTCACGTACTTTAAACGTATAAATAGGATCTTTATATTTCTTAACTTTTATATCCCAATTTAAAATGATTTCCCAGTTATGCGGATCTAAATCCATTTTAACTCGATCAAACTCGGCTATTAAAAGTTTTAAAAAGTCTTTGTTTTCTTCAGTGGTATTAATAGAACTTTCGTCGATTCCTGATTTATCTAAACTAATAGTAGATTCAGAAACACTTTCAATCGTTTTATAAATTCCATATAATTTTTGAGCTACTTTTTCCTGAGAATCTACATTCTTGTCGTAGGCTCTATTATTCTCAGAAATTTCAGATAAGTAACGTGTTCTTGCTGGTGGAATTACAAATATCTTTTCAGACATTTCTTTTGTAATTTCAAAAGTAGTCTGTAAATCAGCTCCCGTTTTTTCAACCAGTTTATCCATGATTGCTTTGTAAAGCGAATTCATTCCTGGATCATTAAACTGAGAAGCAATCGTACCAAATACAGGCATGTCATCCATATGAACATCCCATAAATTGTTATTACGCATGTATTGTTTTTTTACATCGCGCAAAGCATCTAATGCACCTCTTTTATCAAATTTGTTGATAGCAACCAAGTCAGCAAAATCTAACATGTCGATTTTTTCCAACTGAGTAGCAGCACCAAATTCTGGAGTCATTACATATAACGACGTATCTGAATGTTCGATAATTTCAGTATCAGATTGACCAATACCTGAAGTTTCTAAGATGATTAAATCAAATTCAGCAGCTTTTAATACTTCAACAGCTTCGTTTACATATTTAGATAAAGCTAAATTAGATTGACGAGTAGCCAATGATCGCATATATACTCGTTCATTATTAATGGCATTCATACGAATTCGATCACCCAATAATGCACCACCAGTTTTACGTTTTGAAG
>JAHDDQ010000020.1 GCA_020629275.1 Tenacibaculum sp.
AACAGTAAAGCAAAGAGAAGAATTAGAAAAAATTAAACCTCCAAGGTATAGAGAAAGAGTTCTAGAACATTTATCGAGCAACGGATATCAATTTTCATTAGAAACGATTCAGAAAGTATATTCTGGTAAGAGAAATAATTTAACTATTGCCAAAGCAATTATTTATGTTTTTCATAATCACATGAAAGAAAAAGAATTAATTAACAAGAATATAAATAAGGTCATTAACGAAATTAATAAGAATAACGCTTAATTCCCTAGAGTGTTATGTAAGGACGGGGAGCATACCTGACGGTATAGAAGTAATACTTCTATACCGTTTTTTGTTATATAAATTTTATTAATTTCGAGTAAAAGTCTTTGGGATTTTCTGCATGTAACCAATGACCAGAATTCTCAACTGTTTCAATAATAGCATTTGGAAAATGTGCTTTAAGTAATGGTTCATCCTCTTTTTGAATATATCCAGAATTCTCACCTCGTAAAAATAATGTATCTCCTTCAAAAACGGTGAATGAAGGTAAACCTACAATGACTTCTTGATAATTTTTAGTTAAAGATTCCAAGTTAAATCGAAAGGCTAATTCTTCTTTAGTTTTCCTATATGTATTCTTCAATAAAAATTGACGCACTCCTACTTCTGATATTAACTCAGATAATTTAGCATCCACGAGCCTACGTGAGGTTTGAACAGAAAAATCTACAGTATTCAATGCTTTTATAATATCTTGATGATGTGGCGGATATTCTTTCGGCGCTATATCAGCTATAATAAGTTTTTCAATTAATTCAGGATATTTTACAGCAAAAAGCATTGCTGTTTTCCCTCCCATCGAATGCCCCAACAGTCGGATATTCTCTAAATTATGAGTATGAATGTAAGCATGTAAATCTTCAACAAGTAACTCGTAATTAAATGCATCAGAATGGAAGCTTCTACCATGATTTCTTTGATCTATTAAATGTACCTGAAAACCATCTTTTGCCAATGTATTTGCATGGCTCTTCCAGTTATCTCCCATTCCAAAAAAACCATGTAATATTAATAATGGCTTGCCCTCTCCTACAATTTTTGCGTGTAATAATGTATCCATAATTATTGCAGTCGGTGTAAATACATGTTAACTACATTTTCTAAACCTAAATAAATACTTTCTGAAATTAAAGCGTGCCCTATAGAAACTTCAGCTAAGTGCGGAATATTTTCTTTAAAAAACTGTATGTTTTCTAAATTTAAATCATGACCAGCGTTAATACCTAAACCAGATGCTTCAGCCAAAATAGCTGCTTTTGTGTAAGGCTCAATAGCTTTATGATTTCCTAATGTAAATTGTTTTGCAAACTCTTCGGTATATAATTCAATCCTATCAGCACCTGTTTTGGCAGCTCCTTCAATTAGATTTAAATCTGTTTCAATAAAAATAGAAGTACGAATACCTGCATTTTTAAATTCTTTGATCACTTCCTGTAAATACGATTGATGTTTAATGGTATCCCATCCTGCATTGGAAGTTAATACATCTTCTCCATCGGGAACCAAAGTAACTTGAGTTGGACTTATCTCCAAAACTAAATCTATAAATTTCTGTATCGGATTACCTTCAATATTATACTCTGTAGTTACTACAGGCTTTAAATCATAAGCATCTTGATATCGTATATGACGCTCATCTGGTCTTGGATGGATTGTTATTCCTTCAGCACCAAACTCTTGAATATCTTCTGCTACTTTTAACAAATTAGGCACGTTTCCTCCCCTAGAATTTCTTAATGTTGCAATTTTATTAACATTTACGCTTAACTTTGTCATCGTTGTATTTTAAAATACAAAAGTAATCTATTCAAAGTTTTTAAACTATATTCGTAATAATGAATATTAATGAGTACATATTAAAAGAAATAAAAGCGCTAACCCCTTATAGTTCTATAAAACAAGCGCAAGAGTTATGTGAGAGTTTACCGATTTCTCATATCCCTATTGTTGATGGAAGTAAACTTATTGGTTGCTTTGCTGAAGACGATATACAAACTATCGAAAACGAAAATGATGTAATTAGTAATTCAACGTACTTACTTCAATATTTTCACGCTAACAAAAATGATTCTTTATTAGAGTTAATTACTTTATTTGCTGAAAATGACTGCACCATTATTCCTGTTTTAGATAAACAGCAAAACTATATTGGATATTATGACCTTAGAGATATATTAGATCTTTTTGTGAATAGCCCATTTATGCATCAAAATAGTGAAACCTTAATCGTTTCATCTTCTAAGTTAGATTTCTCGATGAGTCAGGTATCTCAAATTGTTGAAAGTAATAAAGCTAAATTATTAGGTTTGTATATTTCTCGTGAAACAGCTGACCAAGTTGAAATCACACTAAAACTATCTTCTGATGAAATAAATGAAATTATACAAACCTTCAGAAGGTATGATTATACTGTAATTACCCAACATGAAGATGATTTTTATTTAGAAGAATTGAAAGACAGAGCTAATTACTTAAAGAAATACTTAGATATGTAAATGTTAGCATTTACCTAAAATCCTATTTTACTTTGAAAAAAGCAGCTATATACGCACAATCATATACTGTATCAGCAGAAAAAGAAATCCAAACTTTAATTAAAGTATTGGAACAACACACTGTTGAAATTTATATAGAAAAAGAATTTTATGATTTAATTCGCAAACACGGAATCTTAACCAAGTCGTTTACTACTTTTTCTCACTTCAAAGATCTTTCTGATGATTTTGATGTGCTTTTTACTATAGGTGGTGACGGTACCATACTAAGAGCAGTAACATATGTAAGAGATTTAAATATTCCTATTCTTGGTATTAATTCTGGCAGATTGGGCTTTTTAGCTACAGTTCAGAAAAAAGATATCGAAGATGCTATAAACTTATTAGTAAACCACGAATTTACTTTACAAGAAAGAACATTATTACAAATTCGTACGACACCTAAAAGTGATGAATTCTCAGAATTAAACTTTGCGTTAAATGAAGTTACAATAGCTAGAAGGAATACTACATCCATGATAGGTGTGCAAACTTATTTGAATAATGAATACTTAACCAATTATTGGGCCGACGGATTAATTATAGCCACACCTACGGGTTCTACAGGTTATTCTCTTAGTTGTGATGGACCAGTTGTATTACCAGATTCTAATAATTTTATAATAACACCGATAGCACCGCACAATTTAAACGCTAGACCTATGGTAATTCCTGATAATATTAATATTCAATTAGAAGTAAGCGCTCGAGAAAACGATTTTTTAATTTCATTAGATTCGAGAATTGCTACAGTACCACTAGAAACAAAAATATACATCGAGAAAGCACCTTTTACAATTAAAACTATAGCGTTACACAATCAATCTTACCTCAAAACCATACGTAAAAAACTGCTATGGGGTGAAGATATTCGTAATGATTCAATATCTTAAGCGATGGCTTACAATAAAAATGCAAAAAAAAAGTTAATCAAAAAGACAGATTATTAACTTTTTAAAGCAAATTCAATTCCATATATTTGCACGCTATTTCTAGAGATGAGGAGAACTATATTAACATTATTACTAGGTTGGGTAACAAGCATAACTTTTGCCCAAATACATGAGGTTGGAATCTTCTTAGGTGGATCCAATTTTATAGGAGATATAGGTACTACCAACTATGTTTATCCCAACAAAGTTGCTGGTGGATTAGTATATAAGTATAACTTAAACCCTAGGATAGCTTTACGCGGGAATTATACATTTTTACCAATTAGTGGAATAGATGCTGATTCGGACAATCTCTTCAGAAAACAAAGAGCCTTCTCTTTTTCAAACAATGTTCATGAGCTTTCTGCTGGATTAGAATTTAATTTTTTTGACTATAATATTAGAGTACGTGAACAATCATTTACTCCTTACATACTTGCACAAGTAGGCGCTTTCAATTATAAATCTCCAAAATCTTCAAATAGTGGTGTAACAACATTTTCTAACAGTTTCAGCGTATCAGTACCTTTAGGAATTGGTATTAAAGGTCGAATTACTGATCATTTAGCTTTTGCTTTTGAATCTGCAGTACGATTGACATTTAAGGATGATCTCGACTTTACTACAGAAAAAATAGCACGTTTAAATATAGGTGGTAATGGAAATGATTTTTATACCTTTACAGGCTTTTCAATAGTGTATACTTTTGGAAGACCCGCCTGTTATGGTGATTTAGAATAATATATGAAAACAAAACTAGAAAGCATAGACTCCGACAGAGTTCCTAACCACATAGCTATTATTATGGATGGTAATGGTAGATGGGCTAAAAACAAGGGTATGCAAAGAGTTTTTGGACACAGAAATGCATTAACCGCAGTAAGAGAATCTGTGAATGCAGCAAGAGACGCCGGGACTAAGTTTATTACACTTTATGCTTTTTCTACAGAAAATTGGAATCGTCCTAAGTTAGAAGTAGATGCTTTAATGAGCTTACTTGTATCTTCATTAAAAAGTGAACTGCCAAATTTTCATAAAAATGGCATTAAAGTAAACAGTATAGGCGCCGTTGAAAATCTACCGAAAAAAGCACAAAAAGTACTTGAATCTATTATAGAACAAACTGCGATAAATACTGAGATTACTCTAACTTTTGCGCTAAGCTATGGCAGCAGGGAAGAAATTGTTAACGCAATCAAAAACATATCTAAAAAAGTTGTTAATAACGAAATTGATGTGAAAAAAATTGACGAAAAAGTTATAAATAATCATTTATATACATTTAATTTGCCCGACGTTGATTTAATGATTCGTACAAGTGGGGAACAAAGAATTAGCAATTTCTTATTATGGCAAATGGCTTATGCAGAATTATATTTTACAGATGTGCTATGGCCAGACTTTAGAAAAGAGCATCTTTTCGATGCTATAATAAATTATCAAAATAGAGAACGAAGATTTGGAAAGACTAGTGAACAGATTGACACCAATGTATAGAAAATTATTATTAATACTTACCCTTATCGCTTTCAATGCGATAGCAGAAGCTCAAGATACTCCAAAAGATAGCATAAACCCTAATACAAAGGTAACCGAGACACCTAGCTCTACTTTCGAGAAAGGTAAAGAGTATATCCTAGGAGGAATTACTGTTACTGGATTACAAAAATTTACAGAAGCAACTGTAAAAGTATATACTGGTTTAATTGAGGGACAGCCTATTAAATTACCTGGTGATAAATTAACCAGTGCTATCAAAAAATTATACGAAAGCAAACAGTTTAGTACGGTAGATGTTTACTTATCTAAAATTGAAGGTATTAATGTATACCTTCAGTTTGATGTTACTGAATTACCTAAATTAAATAACATTTCTATTACTGGTGTTAGTAAATCCAAAGCTAAAGAATTACAATCGGAAGCAGAATTAAGAAAAGGTGTTCAATTAACCGATAACTTAGTAGTTACTACACGTAATTATTTTAAGAAAAAATACACCGACAAAGGTTTCTTAAAGACCAAGGTTACCTTAAATACTAAAAAAGATACTACGGATACAAACTCTGTGGATATGTTTGTTTTTATCGATAAAGGTAATCGTATCAAAATTAAAGAGATCGACTTTGTTGGAAACAAAGCATTATCAGATAGCAAGTTAAGAGGAATAATGTCTAACACTAAACGTAAGTTTTTTGGTCGTTTCTGGAAGTCTTCTAAATATATAGAAGATGATTACAAGGAAGACCTCAAAGCTATATTAGAGCGTTACAGTGAATTAGGTTATAGAGATGCTCGTATTCTTGACGATCGCTTAACTTGGAATAACGATAATACCATCAATTTAGAAATAGAACTAGAAGAAGGAAAACAATATCGTTTTTCAGAAATTTTATTTGTTGGAAATCAAAAGTACACAGATGAACAACTAAACAGTTTCCTAAGAATTGAAAAAGGTGATGTATACAATGGTAAGGTTTTAAAAGAACGTATTTCTGGAGACGGAACACCAGATTCACAAGACATACAATCTTGGTATCACAATAATGGTTATTTATTCTCTTCAATTAATGCTGTTGAAACTAAAGTAGAAAATGACTCTATTACTGTAGAAGTTAGAATTAGAGAAGACGAACCTGCAAAAATTAGAAGAGTAACAGTAGCTGGTAACGATAAAACTAATGACCATGTTATCTACAGAGAATTGTATGTAAAACCTGGTTCTTTATTCAGCCGTAAAAATATTATACGTTCTATCCGTGAAATTGGTCAATTAGGATTTTTTGATACTAACGTTACACCGGATGTAAAACCTGATTATCAAAATAAAACTGCTGATATTGAATTTGCAGTTGTTGAAAAAGGAGGTAGTCAGATAGAACTTCAAGGTGGATTCGGTGGTGGTTCATTTATTGGTACTTTAGGATTATCATTCAATAACTTCTCTATTAGAAATATTTTCAATAAAGAAGCCTATACTCCTTTACCAATGGGTGACGGGCAAAGTCTATCTTTACGTGTACAAGCTAGTAGAACAAATAACACATATAGTTTATCTTTCACTGAGCCTTGGTTAGGTGGTAAAAAACCTCAATCACTATCATTCTCGATTTATTTTTCTAATCAATATCGTTTCAACTTTCAAACGAACAGAGTAGATCGTAATCAGAGTTTAAGTATATTAGGAGCTTCTGTTGGTTTAGGTAGAAGATTATTATGGCCAGATGATTATTTCTCTCTATCTCAAAATATTAGTTACCAAAAAATTGGATTAAATAACTTCCCATATCAAGTTGCTCGATCGGAAGACCCATTATCTACAGGAACGTTAAATAATTTAGCTTACAGCGTTGTTTTAAGTAGAAATTCAGCAGGTCCTAGTTTAATATTTCCAACATACGGTTCTGAATTTACACTAAGAGCAAAAGCAACTTTCCCGTATTCATTAGTAAGTGGTAAAAACTTTAATGAACCGAGTAACCTTACTCCACAAGAGAGACAAGTATTTTTAGCAGATAAATATAAATGGCTAGAATATTATAAACTTTCGGCTAAAGGTAAATGGTATACTTCTTTAGCTAATAAATTAGTTTTAATGTCTAACTTCGAAGTAGGATATTTAGGATCTTATAATGATGAATTAGGTTTAACACCTGTTGAACGTTACTTTGTAGGTGGAGATGGTATCGCACAAGGGCAATTAGATGGTAGAGAAGTAGTAGGTTTACGTGGTTATGAAAACAATCGTGTTTCTTCAATAGATGGAGGTTCTATTTATAATAAATTTCAATTAGAACTTCGTTATTCTATTACTGATAAACCTTCTGCATCTATATATACACTAGGATTTTTAGAGGCTGGTAATTCTTACGACAATTTTAGTACATTTAACCCGTTTGAATTGAAGCGTTCAGCTGGATTAGGTGTACGAATATTTATGCCTGCTTTTGGACTACTAGGTATTGACTTTGCTCACGGTTTTGATCCGTTGCCTGGGTTCTCAGAAAAATCTGGTTGGCAAACACATTTTATTATTGGAAGACAGTTCTAAAAAGTTAATTTTGTAACACTCTTAATTTTTTTGGCACGGTTTTTTCTAAATACATTATAAACAATGAAAAAAAATAGTTTAACACTCGTTCTTTTACTTATTGCAGTTGTTACGTTTGCACAAAAAAATCAAAGAATTGCTTATATAGACATGGATTATATTTTACAAAATATCCCACAATATATTGAAGCACAAAATGCATTAAACGATAAGGTTGCTAAATGGAAATCTAATTTAGATAAAGAAACCAGAGCAATTGAAACTTTGAAGACGGACTTAGCTAATGAAAAAGCTATTTTGACACAAGATTTAATTGAAGAACGTGAAGAAGATATAAAAGTAAAACAAGAGGCTTTTAGAAAACTAGAATCATTGTATTTTGGTACAGATGGAGACATGTATATCTTACGTAGAAAGTTAATTCAACCTATACAAGATCAAGTTTACAATACTGTTCAAACTGTAGCATCAAGAAAAAAGTACGATTTTGTTTTTGATAAATCTAGTGAACTCGTAATGCTTTACTCGAATAAAAAGCACGATATTAGCCCTTTAGTTTTAAAGCTCATTAACATTGATCAAAAGAAGCAAGCAAAATTTGATAAAATTGCTGCAAGAAAAGAGCTCTTAAAGAAAGAAGGACAAACAGAAGAACAAAAAGAAAGATCTGCAAAAAAAGAAACTTTAAAACAAAAGAAGTTAAGCGATAGAGAAGCTAAACTAAAAAAGATCGAAGACAAAAGGAAAGCTCGTCTCAAAGCAAGAGAAGACAAAAGAAGATTATTAAGAGAAAAGAAAGAAGCGCTAAGAAAAGCAAGAGAAGAAGCAAAAAAGAAAAAAGGAACAGAGTAAAAGAAGTTTAATAATAGAAAAAAGAACTTACAAATTAAATTAAAACAAACATGAAACATTTAAAAGCGTTATTATTAGTTGCAATTTTTACGATTGGTTTGGGTGGTGTAGCAAATGCACAGAAAACTGCACACATTAATACCGATAAGTTATTATCTGAAATGCCAGAGACAAAAGCTTTAAAAAGTGAATTAGAAAAGTTGCAAAAAACATACAGAAGTGATATCGAAAGTATGTTTAAACAGTTGGAAGCTAAAGTAAAGAAGTACGAGGCTGAAGGTAAAAGTCAAACTCAAGAGACGAATCAAAAGAGAGCTATTGAAGTTCAAAAAGATCGTCAAAAAATTGGTCAAGCTGAACAAGCTATGAACCAAGAAATGAGTAAAAAATATCAAGAAAAAACAGCACCAATTTTAAAGAAAGCTGAAGAAGCTATAAAAGCAGTTGCTGCTGCTAAAGGTATTGTTTATGTTTTTGATGCTGCGCCTGGTAAAGGATTAATCGTTTTCGAAAAAGGAGAAGATATCTACAATGCTGTAAAAGCTAAGTTAGGTTTCTAAAAAAATACCTTATTAAATACTATATTTAAAATCCTGCTTTTACAGCAGGATTTTTATTTTTGTAGTCTATGGATATTTCTAAGCAACCTATTGGTATTTTTGATTCTGGAATTGGTGGTACATCTATCTGGAAAGAAATTTTCGAATTATTACCTAATGAAGATACTATCTATTTATCTGACAGTAAAAATGCACCTTATGGCGAGAAATCTAAGGATCAAATCATAGAATTATCTGTTAAGAATACTGAATTTCTAATAAATAGAGGCTGTAAACTTATTGTTGTAGCATGCAATACAGCAACAACAAATGCTATAGATTATTTACGTAATAACTATACAGTTCCATTCATAGGGATAGAACCTGCTATCAAACCAGCATCACTTCATACAAAAACGAATGTTATTGGAATATTAGCTACAAAAGGAACATTAAATAGTAATCTTTTTGAAGAGTCTTCTGCCCGAATAAATAAACAGATAACAATTATCGAACAAATAGGTGAAGGTTTAGTTAATTTGATTGAAAATGGAGCTATAAACTCTGAAGAAATGACAGTATTACTAACTAAATATTTAAAACCTATGCTTACTAAGAAAATAGATAGTTTGGTATTAGGATGCACCCATTATCCATATTTGATTCCGCAAATCCGAAAAATTGTGGGTAAGGATGTTAAGATAATCGATTCAGGAAATGCAGTTGCTAGACAAACAAAACATATTTTAAGTGAATATTATTTGCTAAATACCAATATTAAGTTTGACACTTCTAATATATTTTACATTAATAAGGATAAAAGCGTACTCGAGAAAATTCTTTCAAATTTCACTGGCGTAACAATTGAAGAAATTGACTTTTAAAATAACTGTCCGTTTATATTAGGACAAGCTGCTAGCCTTTTTTCTCTACAAAATACATTCAACCCTAAAGTTAATTGATGGAATCCAGAATCTGTAAGCAAGATTTCTCCCATTTGCTTAGTATATGTATAAGATATCATAAATCTATTGTGATTTACTCCAATTATTGGTGAAACATACTGTGCCTCTTCAAAAGAATTACCATCAAAGGACGTACGATAAGAAATTGCAGCCCACAATTGTGTTTTTCTGAAACTCTTATAAATCTTAAAGTTTAAATCTACATTCTTTTCACCAGTCTGCTCTTTATACTGTAACATGAGAGAAGGTTCAAACTGTAATTTAGTTCTATCTCCAAAGAAATAAGCTCCTCCTAGAATATAATTCCTTAGGTTTAGTGCATCAAACTCAGATCTTAATCTGTCTTTAGCAGTTAAAAATATGTTCTTAATTGTTAAGTAACTTGAAAAACCTTTATAATGGTACCCCATTCCAAAGTCTGCATTAATATAAAAATCACTTTCTATGATTTGTCTTACAGTTGGGTCACCAGAAAACGTACTCTGATCTATATCATTCTGAACGGCAGATAATGACAATCCAAAAGAAAGTTGATTAAAAGCACTTCCTCTATCTAGCTCTAAATGGTATGCATAAGTTCCTTGTACTGCTTTTTGAGAATGAAATCCATTTTTATCATTGAATAAAACAAAACCATACGCTGCCTTTGAATCGTTACCTGCTCTTGAGTGAAAACTCAAGGTTTGTAACTGTGGCGCATTATCTACACCTAGCCATTGACTTCTAGCTGTTAAACGGATTTTACCACACTCTCCTATTCCTGCTGCGGCTGGATGAACTAAATAAACATTATCAGATAAATAGTCTTGGTATATTGGTAGTGTTTCTTGAGAATAAGAAACCACACTATTAATACATACTACTACAACTACTAACTTTAATAAAAATTTCATTTATGCGTATTTAAACGCCAAATATATTCTTTTTTTGAAGTATTACTAGCATTTGTTGCAATATTAACACAGTAAATTCACTAAAAATAGCAATATGAGATTATATTCTAGTTTTTAATTAAAATGATAGTATACTATTGAAAATAAATTACATATAATTTACTAAAAATATACTATCCATTTATTATCACTAGTTAATCCAATCATACTAATACCTATTTGATAAAAGAATCTGAATAACTATTCTAAAATATTAGTTTACAAAAAATATTAAGTATCGTTTATTTAAGCTATTCTCTGAAAAAAGAACTAATTTAGTTGTAATAAAAAGTTAATACAATGAAAAACAAATTAGTATACTTACTCCTTTTATTACTTTCTATAAGTACTTATTCTAAGAAAGATAAAAATTACTCAACTTATTTTTTAATAAGACATTATGAAAAGGTATTATCAGTAAAAAATCCTCACTTAACTAAAAAAGGGATAGAAAGAGCAAAACAATGGAGTACTATGCTAAAAAATTATAAAATAGATGCTGTTTTATCAACCGACTTCTATAGAACTATGGAGACTGCACAACCTATAGCTAATGCGAATGGATTGAAAATTGAAAAATATCATCCTTATAAACTTAAAGTGGATGACTTGAAAAAAAGTACTGTAGGAAAAAATGTTGTTATTATTGGCCATAGTAATACTATTCCCTCTCTTGTAAATTCTTTTCTAGGTAAGAAGAAATATACGGATATTGACGAACGTATTTATGGAAATATATACATCGTAACTGTTAAAGGAAGTGACATACGTGATACATTACTAACTCTAGAATAATTTATTGGATTTAACTACAACACTTATTACTGTTATCTTATTCAAAATTTGAGATTTATTCTAAATTATATATGATGCATTTTTTTCAATACAATAACAATCTACTTGTATACTGCTATACCTCTTTAACCTTTTTCTAAGTCTACTGCTTTTAAGTTATTTATTCAAGGTTTAGTATCAAATAAAGAATTTTCAATCATTGCGGATTTTTTGGAATCATATTTTTACCTTTACAAATGACTAACCTCTACTTAAAGAATATTTATCAAATCAAAGAAAATGAAAGCTACAAGTATCGCCAATCATGAAAAAACTTTTTTTGAAATAATAAAGAGTACTGATGAAAAAGAATTTATTCTAATAGAAACTACTATTTCAATAAAAGGTAAGAATAAAGTAATGCTATAGACATACTAAAAACCTAATCACAATAATAATACTTCATTTTTTTATAAATAAAATTATGAAAAATGCAGATTATCCTATACTATACATCTGGCTTTATAAAAGGAGGTATAACTCCTTTATCAAAACCTTATTACAATACTTCAATATCATTTACTTTTACTCATAATGGTAAAATCTTAATCTATGATCTTCTACTAACTGGCTGTATCATCATAATTCTGAAGATGTAGATGGGAATATATCTGGTAGAAAACGAATGATCAATATTGAAATCTCTATCATTAGTTTCTTAAAAATAGACAACAATTAGTAACCATATTAATGATAATCTTGTGTAGCATAATGCTAAGAATACACATTTGCATACTAAACTCACCTGAACTCATAGTGATCAATTCAGTATACTACTTTTACCATAAAATAATATAAGAGTTTAATTTTATTTTTGCGTTACTTAATAAATTACTACCATTATTTTTTATAATAAAGTGAAAGCTATGAAATCGTATCTAAAGATAAGTCAGTTGATTTTAATGAGGGCTTCGCATTTGAATTATAGTTTTGGGAAATGGAACATTCATACTTATTCTAATTAGTGAAAATAATAAATAAACTACTATTTCAATAAAAGGTAATCTTTTATTCTAATAGTGCGTTCACTTTACATATTGTATCATAAGGTAATTATGGTATAAATATAATGCTATCGAAAAATTATAATTATATGAAAAACAATAACATCAATATTATCCTTCAAATTATTGCATTAGTATTCTTACTAGTTATTGGTTATCTAACCTTTAATACTAGCTCTAACTGGAAAGTTATTACAACTGAACTAAATAAAGCTCAGGAAGAATTAAAAAAATCCAAAGAAACCATAGAGTCCGTTCAATTACAACTAACAAATGCTAAGAAAGAGTTTGAGCGAATGCGTATTAAAAAAAACTTAATCATTCATCAGCGCGATTCCTTAATCTTTTCTTTCAAAAGAAAGAATGCTAAAGACTGGGATGAGCTTCTTGGTATTAGGGACTCTATAGAGCTAACCAATGATAAGTTAGCTAAAGATCGTCTTATATTAAATGGTCTTTTCGGAATAAAAGATTCAATGCGTTAACATCTGTAATTACCACACATAAAAAGTCATGAAAAAATTAATACTTATTCTATTTTTAATATTAAACTCCAACGCTTTCAGTCAGCAAATAGATACTCTGAAAATAATAGAAATTCCTAAATCCTACGCAAATCGAGTTGGAGAACCATTATCTGTAAAAAAAGATAGTTTATATATATTTAGAACTCCGGAAGTATTTTTAGTTAATAAGAAATCTTTTCTAGCCATAAAAAATGTATATCAAAGTACTATTGATCAAGATAAAATGACAAAAGAACTTATCGAAAGATACACAAAAACACTGCGTAGAAATATAGATTTAGAACGTAGATTAAAAATTAACTTTACTAAGACCGACAGTTTAGATTTAATTGTATATGAAAAAACGCAGGCAACTTTAGACAATACTCAGAGAGCACTTGATTACACTATAAGTAGTTTGGATAAAGCAACTAACAGTTTAGAGCTTGTTGAAAAAGCAAGTAAACGACAACGAAGAAAAAGTCTTTTTCAAAAAATATTAATAGGCGCTGCAGGAATTGGTGCTGGTATTTTAATTGGTGTTTCATTATAAAAAAGTTTCCTGTATTCTTTTAGGGAACTATTGAAAAATGATGTTTAAATTAACAACCATAAAAATCAAAAAAGCTTCATGTAAACATGAAGCTTTTTTAATTTTTACAATACTATTTTTTAAAAGTTTTGAAGTTAATCTTACTAAGTTATAACTTGAATACTCTAGTTCAAAAAGATCAGACTATTAACTTAATTATTAATTTCTATAACGCCTTATCCATAATTCCTTGAACACATTCAGGATTTAACAATGTACTTGTATCTCCCAAATTACTGGTATCCTTACTTGCTATTTTTCTCAGAATACGTCGCATGATTTTACCACTTCTTGTCTTCGGAAGTCCCTCAGTAAATTGAATTTTGTTAAGCTTTGCAATTGGACCTATTTGTTCTGTTATAATTTGATTTATTTCCTTCCTAAGATTATCATGGTTTCGCCCTTCTCCAGTTTCTTTTAAAGTAACGTAACCATACAACGCATTTCCTTTAACATCGTGTGGAAAACCAACTATAGCTGATTCTGATACAGCTGGATGTTCGTTTACTGCATCTTCTATTGGAGCTGTTCCTAAATTATGACCTGAAACGATGATGACGTCATCTACACGCCCTGTGATTCGATAATAACCTACTTCGTCTCTAAGTGCTCCGTCTCCCGTAAAATACATATTTTCAAAAGCGGAAAAATAGGTATCTTTATAACGCTTATGATTGCCCCAAATAGTTCTGGCAATACTAGGCCATGGAAATTTTATACACAAACGACCGTCTGCCTGATTTCCTTCGATCTCTTTTCCATTCTCATCCATCAAAACTGGTTGAATTCCGATAAACGGAAGTGTTGCATAAGTTGGTTTTGTTGGTGTAGAAAATGGAATAGGAGTTATCATAATCCCACCTGTCTCGGTTTGCCACCATGTATCTACAATAGGTGATTTCTTTTTACCTATATTATCATCATACCAATGCCAAGCTTCTTCATTTATAGGCTCACCTACAGTTCCTAAAATTTTTAATGAGGATAAGTCATGCTTTTCTACATGCTCAACACCTTCCTTTGCAAGAGCTCTAATAGCTGTTGGTGCTGTGTAAAATTGAGTTATCTTGTGCTTCTCTACAATCTCCCAAAAACGTCCGTAATCTGGATAACTTGGAACTCCTTCAAACATAACAGTAGTTGCTCCATTAGCTAATGGACCGTAAACGATGTAACTATGTCCAGTAATCCAACCAATATCTGCTGTACACCAATAAATATCGTGCTCTTTATATTGGAAAACATTCTTAAAAGTATAAGCACTATATACCATATATCCGGCAGTAGTATGCACCATTCCTTTTGGCATACCTGTAGACCCTGATGTGTATAATATAAATAAAGGATCCTCAGCATCCATAACAGTTGCTACAAACTGATCTGAAGCTTCTTCCAATAGCACTTCCAACCACTCGTCGCGTCCTTCTTTCATTTTTATTTCTGTTTGAATACGTTTTGTTACTAAAACCGATTTAACACAACTGCAATCTTCCAAAGCCTCATCTACAATACTCTTAAGATCTATAGTTTTAGCTCCACGATAAGAACCGTCTGAGGTTATGACCATTTTGCACTCTGAATCATTAATTCTTGTTGCTAATGCTGTAGCTGAAAAACCTGCAAACACCACAGAATGAATAGCTCCAATACGCGCACAAGCTAAAATTGATATTGCTAACTCCGGAATCATAGGCAGGTAAATACAAACACGATCTCCTTTTCCTATACCCTTAGATTTTAAAACATTGCACAATTTATTCACACGATGATACAAATCTTTATAGGTGATGTGTTGAGCTCCTTCTTTAGGGTCGTTAGGTTCAAACAAAATTGCAGTTTTGTCTCCTCTTGTTGCAAGATGCCTATCTATACAATTCTCTGTAATATTTAGTTTCGCTCCTTCAAACCATTTTACTTCAGGTTTTGTAAAATCCCAACTCAATACTTTATCCCATTTTTTCCTCCATAAAAAATGCTCTGTAGCTATTTCATCCCAGAAAGATTCTGGTTTATTAGTTGATTTTCTGTATACTTGAAAATATTCTTCTAGATGTTTTATATGATAATTACTCATTTTAAATTTTATTTTTTGATTGGTAAAACTCAGTATGCTGAGTGCTATGTATTATGTCACAAATAAATTCAATGGCACAAAAGATTATGCTATCGATTTTATTACAAATTTTCTAGCTTATTGCTATCCTAAGAACTATAAAAATTTATAGAAAACTATGGTAAAAATCTATATCTATACTTTTGTTATTCTATCTTTTAGTTAATCAAATTCTTTTGGAACTATATGTTTAATGATCTATAGTTTTTGGATTAAATAATCCAAACCAATCAGGATTAAGCACTTTTAATCTTATAAGTGACCAGGGCATAATTACAAGAGATATTCCTATTACAAGAGATTGTAATGTTGACACTCCTACTTCACTTTCATATTTTATTCTAAAAAACAAAGTAAGAATACCATAGCTAATAATAACTATGTTAGATATACGTGGGGTTATTTGAAATTTCACGTCTTAAAAATTTTAGTTAAACATTGTTTGTTTGCACACAAAACCAATATTTAAAAGATTTACAAGACTATTCTAAGGTAATAGTTCCATAATTTCTGAAACTATTTTTTTTACTGAAAAAGGCTTTGTCAAATATTTATCAGCTCCCAATTTTAATCCTCTTTCAATATCTGAAGCCTTATTTTTGGCCGTTAAGAAAACTACTTTTGTAGCCTCCAAACTTTCCGTTTTTTTTATATGCTTTAAGGTTTGATAACCATCTACATTTGGCATCATTATATCTAATAAAACAATATTTGGAATCTTATTTTTTAATATCTCCAATGCTTCGCTACCATCTCTGCCTATAAATACTTCAAAACCTTTCTTTTTGAAAGCATATTCTAGCGACATTACAATGTTAGGCTCATCATCAACTATTAAAATTTTTTTTTCCATAAACTCGATTACAATTTAATTAATTGGTAACGTAAAAACAAATTTAGCTCCTACTTTTATCGTTTTATCTACCCAGATTTTACCTTTATGCTTTTCTATAATCTGTTTAGTAATAGCCAACCCTAACCCACTGCCTTTTGGTTTGATTGTATTTTGATACTGAGATTGATAAAACTTGTTGAAAACATAATCAACATCTTCTTTTGGAATTCCTTTACCATTGTCTGTTACTGATATTTCTAATACTTCGTCATATAATTTATAATCTATTTCAACACACCCTATCGGAGAGTCACAAAACTTTAATGCATTTGAAATTAGGTTGGTAAATACCTGAAGAATTCTATCTTCATCATAGTACAATTTAAAATGATCTTTATTAATAACCTTTATCTGAATTCCTTTTTTAGCAGCAACATGGTGTATGTTTGCGACTGCTTTGGTGATAGTGCTTTGTATATCTAAACAGGAAATATCTAAACGTAATCTTCCTGTTTCTAATTTTTCAAAATCTAAAATATTATTTATTAGTCTTCCTAACCTATCTGAATCTTGTAAAATATTAGTAAGAAACTGTCTTTTCAACTCTAAAGGCATTTCATCTTCATCATCCATCAATAATTCTGTAGCTGCTCGTATTCCTGTTATCGGAGTTTTAAGTTCATGTGCTACCGTATCTAAAAATTCATCTTTTTGCTTGTCTTTGGCGATTAATTCTTCATTTACCTCTTTTAATTTTGAAGAAAGCTGTGATAATTCATCTGATTTTTCTAGTAAAATCTTATTGCTTACTATATTCTCTTTTGATTCTTCTAATATTCTTAAAACTTCTACTAAGCTTATTTGTTCTTCTTTAACTACACTATCTATTAATATTTTGGCAGAAGCACTACCAATACTTCCCGTAAGTAATTTTTCAGAGAAATTAATAAGCCGTGCGTCTGCAAGCTGTGTATCTTGTGGTAATTTATATTTTGTAAAAAAAAGTTTTAATGCTCTTGTTGCCTTATGTTCCCCCAAAAAACGAACAAGCACACTCTTTATATCAGCGACATAAGCTTCTCCTTTCCATACTAGCGCGCTATCTTGTAAAACAGTAAAGTTCTTACTATCTACAAACATTTCTGCATAATTACGTTCTCTATAATTTCCTTTAGAAATTATAGAAAGTGTTAAATAACTTAACAGGTTAAATACTATGCTCCAGAAAAATGCGTGCGCTGGCGGACTTAAAAAATCTATCCCAAACAATGCGTATGGTTTTAATATCGATATATTATTAGGTCCAAACTGAATAAAATCGTTATTTCCTGTGTAGGCTGTTATCGTAAAAGGGAGTATTAATGTATAAATTGTAATACAAAACCCTACAATAATTCCTGTAATAGCACCTTTAGAAGAACCTCTATTCCAAAAAAGTCCAATAAAAAAAGAGGGGGCTAATTGCGCAATTATAACAAAGGAAATTAAACCTATAGAATACAACGACAATGCTCTTGAAAAAGATATATAGAAGAAATAAGCAGTAATGATAATCAAGAAAATAGAAATACGCCTAATGTTTTTAATATATCTGGAATTTCGCTCTGTTTGATTTTCAATGAATTTATCTAAAAATCCGTAGGGAATAATTAAATTATTACTTACCATTATCGATAATGCTAATGTTGAAACCACGACCATAGAAATTACAGCCGAAAATCCTCCTAAAAAAACAATAGTTGCTAAAAAATAGTTTCCTTTTTCTAATGGTAATAACAAGGTATAGTACTCTGAATTTACACTATCTCCAAAAGTTAATTTACCAGCCCATGCAATAAAAATAACAAACAAGTTAAATAGTAAAAGGTATAATGGGAATAACCATATTGCTTTCTTTAAATATTTCTCTCGATTATTTTCTAATACCGAAACTTGAAATTGTCTTGGTAATAAAAAAATTGCCATGAAAGACAATGAAATCATAAAAAACCAATTGAAACCATCTTCTAAACCTGATAAGCTTGTGAGTGATTTGAAATCATCAATTTTAGATATTTTATTGTAAATGTCTGAAGTACCATCAAAAAGATAAAAGGCAGTATAAATTCCTACGATTAGAAAGAAAACTAATTTTAATATCGATTCAAATGCTACGGAAGTAATTATTCCTGTGTGTTTCTCGGAAGCATCTGTATTTTGCGTACCAAAAAAAGTAGCAAATATGGCTAATAATAAAGCTACATAAAATGTAGAGTCGTCAATAATACTAGTTGAAAAATCGCTAGAGTTATCTACTATAATTTCAAATGTTTCTGAAACTGCTTTCAATTGTAGTGATATATAGGGTAGTGTTCCAAAAAGACAAATTACAGTAACTAAAGCTCCTAAAAACCTATTGTTCCCATAACGTAAAGAAATAAAATCTGCTATAGAGGATATTTTATTTTGATTAGAAATTCGTATAACTTTTCGCAATATCAATATCCACAAAGGTGAAGCAATAACAGGCCCAAGATAAATAGGGAGAAAATCAATACCTGAATTAGCTGCAATTCCAATACTCCCATAATATGTCCAAGCTGAACAATAAACTGCTAGAGATAATGTATATACATATGGATTATTCACCCACTTACTTTTTTTCTTTTTTTCAGCAAGGAGGGCTATGTAAAATAGGATGGCTAAATAAATGATTATTATGACTATGAGTGTGTAGTTATTCATAGTAACGATTTAACACAATTCCAGAAATTATAATAGAGAATAACCATATCGAAAATATTGAAAAATAAAATGTAGGAATTCCCAACACAGCACCTTCAAGGTTAAAAACTAATACAAACGGAACATTAAATAATAAAAATAAAGCGATCGAAAGAACGATCAGTTTTTGTTCATGGCGTTTTTTCATAAAGCTTTAGGTATTTCTATTACAAGATATAAAAATTAAGAAAAATCAATATTACTAAATTGCGATATTGATTTTTCTTATTTATTTAACTAGAAATTATAATACATAGTCAACTATTTTTTTGACTTGTTTTAATGTGCTGATGCTTCACCAGCTCCAGAAGGGATTCTAATATTTTCAACTATATCTTGAACATTTTCTGGTGGAGCGGCGGTGATTCTTGAAATTACTACTGAAATAACAAAGTTTACGACCATTGCAATAGTTCCAAAACCTTCTGGTGAGATTCCAAACCACCAACTAGATTTCAGTCCAGCAACAGCAGTTTTTCCTCCATCAAAAATCCCAAACTTAAATTTCAACATATAAAATAGCATTAATGCTAAGCCTATTACCATCCCTGCAATAGCACCTTCTTTATTCATTCTTTTATCAAATATTCCCAATACAATAGCTGGAAAAAAAGATGCAGCGGCTAATCCAAAAGCAAGTGCAACAACTGCCGCCACAAACCCAGGTGGATTAATCCCAAAATATCCTGCAATTACTACTGCTACAGCAGCTGAAGCTCTTGCTGCTATCAACTCTCCTTTCTCACTAATTGTTGGCATTAATATTTTTTTAAATAAATCGTGTGATATTGAAGACGCTATAACTAATAATAATCCTGCAGCAGTTGATAATGCAGCTGCCAAACCTCCTGCTCCTACTAAGGCAATAACCCAATTTGGTAGCTTCGCTATTTCTGGATTTGCTAAAACCATAATATCACGGTCTATAGTTAACTCGTTAGTAGCAGAATTTGCGTTATATTGTATTTTTCCATCTTTATTTTTATCATCAAATCCTAAAAGACCCGTTTTTTCCCAATTAGCAAACCACTCTGGTAATTCTGCATATTTCTGTTCGCTTACCGTTTCAATAAGATTTACTCTTGCAAAAACAGCTACCGCAGGAACTGTTGTATATAAAATTGCTATAAAAAGTAATGCCCAACCTGCAGATTTACGAGCATCTCTTACTTTAGGTACAGTAAAAAAACGCACAATTACGTGAGGCAAACCAGCTGTACCAGCCATTAAAGCTAATGTTATTGCAAAAACGTCCATCATAGATTTGCCACCAGAGGTATACTCGCTGAATCCTAACTGCGCGTGTAATCCATCTAATTTATCTAACAAGTATACTCCATCTTCTCCAGCCGCCCCAAAACCTATTTGAGGAATAGGATTACCTGTCATTTGAATTGAAATAAAAATGGCAGGAACCATAAATGCGAATATAAGTACACAATATTGCGCTACTTGTGTGTAGGTAATCCCTTTCATTCCACCAAGAACTGCATAAAACAATACAATTGCCATACCTATATATACACCATTGTCTATGCTTACTTCTAAATATCTTGAAAAAACAATTCCTACGCCACGCATTTGACCTGCAACATAAGTAAAGGAAACTATTAGAGCTGCAATAACAGCAACTATTCTCGCTATATTAGAGTAATATCTGTCCCCTATAAAATCAGGTACTGTAAATTTTCCAAACTTTCTTAAATAAGGCGCCAATAACAATGCAAGTAATACATAACCTCCAGTCCATCCCATTAAATATACTGAACCATCGTACCCTCCGAATGATACAATACCTGCTAATGAAATAAATGAAGCTGCAGACATCCAATCTGCTGCTGTTGCCATACCATTAAGAATAGGTGGAACTCCACCTCCAGCTACGTAAAATTCTTTTGACGAACCAGCTCTAGCCCAAATTGCTATTCCAATGTATAGTGCGAATGTGATTCCAACGAGAATCCACGTCCATGTTAATATTCCCATAATGTATGTGTGTTTTTTTAGTTAGATTATTCGTCAAGTCCATATTTTTTATCTAGTTTATTCATCAAACGTATGTAGACGAATATCAAGACGACAAATACATAAATTGATCCTTGTTGAGCGAACCAGAAGCCTAATTTAAAGCCTCCCAGTTTTATTGTATTAAGTTGATTAACCATTAGAATTCCGAAGACAAAGGAGACTAAAAACCATATCAATAATAAAATGGTTAAATACTTTAGGTTCTCCTTCCAATAGGCAGAAGCATTACTTTGTTTATCCGACATAATATTTTGTTTTTTTTATAAATAAATCATTGCTTGAAGCGAAAGCGTATTTAGATCTAATGCTCCAAATTTTTGACTTTTATATTCTAAAGTTAATTTCGAATGATGACCACTCATATAAGCATTAACACCTATTCCTAGTGTATTTCTATTATCATTTACAGCATCATAATTATGTGTACCATAACTTACGTAAGGCTGATATCTCGTTCTAGATTTGTCTCCTTTAAAAACGTAACCAACATGACCATATATCATACTTCCGGTTCCATAAGCGCTAAATAAATAGTTTTTACCATAATTATTAGATTGAAATACTGCATAAGCAGTTAAAGCACTTCCGTCTTCTCCTAAAGGTGTATCGTAGAAAGCATCTACAGCAAAAATGGAAACATCTTCCCCTTCTAAAACCGTTGTAGTAGTTGAACCTGTATTAATTACAGATCCTTTTGGATGTAAAAAGAAACCAGCTCCGACGTTAAACACCTTTTTTCCACCTAAATAAGTCCCTACTTTATATGGTAGAAAATTCGATTCTTGATCAAAGAAGTGGTAGTCAAAATACCCTGCGTAAGTTTTTCCTGCATCTTTAGAACCTAGAGATGCACGACCATTATAAACTGCATCTCCACCTGCGACTGCTGTTCGGTTGTCTAATGATGAAACTGATGCGTCATTTATTGCTATACGGTATTGGAATTTATTAAACTTTCCTTTTACAAAAACACCTAAATGACGCGCGAATTGATCTGATAATCCAATCGTAGCCCAGGACTGACGGTTATTATCTAGCGTCATCATGTTTAATGTACTCTGGTTGTTTAATCTGGAAATCCCATTGAAATAATGTAATCCTCCTCCCACAGTATGATTTTTTCCCAAATTATACTGTGCCCAAACATCGTGAAAGAATAGTTGTGATCCGCTTCCTTTTCCAGTAGGACTTAGTTGGCTACTGTTTAAACTATTCAATCCAAAGTGTGTTAAGATTAAAAAATCTTTATTTATTTGTGCAAACATTAAGATTCGAGCACGTCGTAAATTAAAGTTTAATGGACTATTTTCATTTCCATTGGCATCAAAGGATTCTTCCAAATTATAATTAGCCTGAACCTGCGCCCATGAAATAATTCTTAGGTATTTTGACCCATCTTCATTAAACTTAACTTTGAGACCTCCAGTGTAGTCGGGTGACCCTTGGGCATACATACATTGAAAAGATGTAAGTACGAATCCAAGTAGTACCAAAATTTGTTTCCTCATTATTTTTAGTGATTAGTTAGTGATTAATTGGTTTTGTGTGCACCTCTAAACTCTAAAAAACAATTAGTTTAAAAAAAAATACTATATTTTATTGTTAATTATATATACTTAATCTTTAAACCGTTCCCATTTTATAAGCATAAATTTATCTCCAAGCTCTGTAACAATAACTCCTGCACCTTTAATATTTCCTGGACGCATAAAGTATTCACTTAGCTCACTAGCATTAAGTATTTTGTAGGTTGGATGATAATTAATATTATCAGGACGCTTGATATTATATTTCTTTACCCAATTCATAATACTAACATGAGAAACCCCTAGTATCCTTTCAATTTCTCGATAGGTTAATCCTTCTAAATATAGTTGAAGCGATTTGTTGACGTAATAATCGTCTATCTTCTTCCCTATCTTGTTAACTGTAAAGAAATAGTTACATTTTTTACATTTGTAACGTTGTTTTTTGTTGACTATTCCGCTTTTAATTTTCCTATCTGAACCACAATTTGGGCAAAATTCAATATTCATATATAGTAATTTAGCATAAATATATTAATTTAGCAACATTTATTACACTCGAAATCAAGAAGAAACAGATTCAACTATTATATTCCTCCTATTAAATAATTAAAAATTATACTTTAATACTTCTACCAAAAAAGAAAAATTGAAATCGAACTTTGTTATATTTATCCTAATTATTCTCTTAAACATCAAAAAAAGCCTTTATAGATTATAAAGACTTTTTGGTTGTGTTCAACTAATTTCAAGATAAATATTTTATTGAAATATTTATATAGTTTGTAAAACTTACTTAATAAGTATTAAGAATGGCTATAATTTCTTTTAATGACAATTTAGCTTCTTTCATAACAGGAAGAAATGGCCAGATATGCGGCATGTTTTCTCCTTCTATGAGTTTAACTTTTACATTAGAATTCTTTAACTTTTCAATTGCTAACATTTGATCTGGATAGGTAATATCATTTGTTCCAGCGTATATAATTGTCTCAGGGAATTGGTTAAAACTTCCATACAGAGGTGAAATCATTATATTTTTTAAATTATTATCTTCAATACACATTTTTTTAGCACTTAATAGACCAACCTTTGATAACATCGGATCAATTTTATCTACCATGTCCATTTCAGGATTCGTCATACTTGCATCCATTACTGGGCAAACAAGAATAATTTTATATGGTAGCTGCTTATTTTTAATGATTAACCTTTGAGTTAATGCCGTTATTAATGTTCCACCGACAGAGTCACCTATCAAACATATTTTACTTGATTCATAATTTACAAGCGCTTCATTATAAATAGCATCTATATTTTCTGAAATTAGGGTTATTTTATATTCTGGTGCTTTAGGATAATTACACATCCAAATTGTAAAATCGGTTTGTCTTGACAGCTCTTTAACAGTATCCCAATGATGTTGTGCTGGACCTGAAATGAACGCACCTCCATGTATAAAGATCAATAACTTACTAGAAGATTTTTCTTTTTTTATTTCTGTAATTGATGATGAAGCGATTCTGAAGCTGCGAATTGTATCTTTCTTAAAAAAAGCACCTTTAGGAGTGTGAACATCTTCCTTTCTTATTCTTTTATAGTCTACAGGATCTTGACTAAAACTCTTTTTTAAACCTTTAAGCCTGATTACTAATAGTGTTAGATAATATGTTAAACTTTGCTTCATATAGTATTTTTTATCTTTTTAGAGTTTCATTGTGCATTACTGTAGAGGTAGAGAAATTAGTTAAAATTAATCATTTCAATAGTTTTTATTTCATTATCGGAAAGTTGAATATGCTGCATTATACCTCCACCAGTTTTATCCCACAACATGAAAGCAATAACATAATAATTACCTTCAGGTAAGTTTTTGAATTCAAACTCTCCTTTTTCGTTACACATTGTTTTTCTTGTTGCATGATACCCTTCAGGGTCTGGTGTAAATTTTGGAACTCCATTTTTAATAAATACATAACCAGATTCATCGTTTCTGTAAATATGATTTAATCGTTCCTTGGTATATGGTGTGAAAGGATTTAGTTCTATTCTGAACTCCTTTCCATAACGAATTTCTCCATCCTTTGATTTAAATTTCGCAATACCTTTGATACTCGAATTTCCGTCAACTTTAAACCATTTTACATCTTGATCCTTGAATTCGTTTTCAATTTTTATTAGTTTTTCTTTTTTAGTCCTATTTTCTGAACAACAAAAGCAACTAATTAACACGAAAAAAAATAGATATCTCATATGAATCGATTACGTTTTTTATTTATTCATTTAACTTTATCACGCGTTAGTTTTTGTGAGTACTAAAGCTAAAGCCTTCTGAAATGACTTTACCGTTTTAGCAATATTTTCTTCTGTTGTTGCCCAAGAACAAACACTCATTCGCATAACTTTTTTCCCAAACCATGAAGAACCTCCCAGCCAACACTCTCTTAATTCCTGAACGGTGTGCATTACTTGTTCAGTAGCCTCATCAGTTTCGCATCTTACAATAACTTGATTAAAAACGATCTCATTTTCTACGTAAAAACCTTCAATTTTAGATATGGCAATAGCAAATTGTTTAGCTCTAAGATGCATTGTTAAAATTAGTTCATCTATTCCATTTTTACCAAGGTATTTTAATATTGCCCATAATTCTATAATCCTTGCTCTTCTAGACATTTCGGGCGTGTAAAACATTCCGTCTCTTTGATTACTTTCTACAATATAACTTCCAGACATGTGCAAAGCTGACGTAATAGCTTCTTGATCTTTACACATTACAATTCCGCAATCGTAAGGTGTATTTAATGTTTTATGTCCGTCTACAGCCCAAGAAGAAGCTTTTTCTATTCCTTTAGTTAAATAATTTAATTCTTTTACCGCCTTTGCCCATAAACCAAAAGCTCCATCAATATGAACCCAAGCGTCAGCTACATTTGCTTTCTCACAAATCAGATCAAAGTCGTCAAATGCTCCACTGTTTACATTTCCTGCTTGTAAAATTAAAATAGTATTTCTGTCTAGTGGTGGAATTAATTCAGGAATAATCCGACCTTGATTATCTACATCTATCCATTCTATGTTTTCTTTACCTAGACCTAGTATTCCTATAGCTTTTAAAACTGTTGAATGTGCATGCTTACTTGTAACAATCCTAATTTTTGGAGAATTTCTAAGTCCTTTCTCATTAATATCCCAATTATTCTTTTTAAGAATATGATATCTCGCAGCTGCAAGCGCACATAAGTTTGCTGCTGATGTTCCGCTAACAAACCCTACTGATGTTTTGGAAGGCAGACTGAATAAATCTACCAACCATTCTTCTACAACGGATTCCAATTTACTTCCTACAGGCGAAAGTACATTCATTGAAGGAGCTTGGTCCCAGAATGTTCCTAAGCTCTTAGCTGCTAAACCTACAGGAATCGCACTTCCGGTTACAAATCCAAAATACTTTCCTCCTAATGTAGCTGTAGTTGCTGGATTTCCATATGTATTTAATAACTCTAATACATCTTTGGCACTTATGCTATCTTCTTGAAGTTCTTCTTCGAATATTGATAAATCGTTAAGAGCTTTTTTTGTCGGAAAAACATTTCGTTCAAAAATGGTCTCCATGTATTCAAAAGAATAACGTTGTACCTGATTAAATATCTCTTTGTTTCTAATTTCAAGAAACATCCTTTGCTGTAATTTACTCATCTTACCCTAAACCTTTAAAATCTTTTATACTACTCATAAAATATTTTTTTTTATAAATCCTATGATTTTCTCTTTGTCTTTAGCATCCTTACATCACTTTTTTTCTTTACCAAAATACAATAGGATTTTTTGTTTTATGAAGTTTTCATTGCCAAATTTTTACTAATGTTTATAGAACATAACAACTTATTATTGAAAACTTAATCAGACTTTTTTGATTAGTTTGAAGTTTACGAATCATGGTAGATCCAATCCATATAAACTAAACTATTTGAGTAATTCAAAAAAAATCAGCAAAAAGTTATTGTCGATATATTGTTAGCCGCGAATAATTCAAACGAACATTCTTAATAAAATTAAAAGTTTAGAAAATGACTTCTGTCCCGAGGCAATGAATTATATTATAATAATAACTTTTAAAGACCTATTATCCGAAAGTGATTTCATTCAAACGCATAAATCTTATATCGTATCGAGATATAAAGTAGATACCACTTTATGGAACATCAAATTAACATTAGGAATTATAAAATCCTTACAGGTACAATATTAAAAAAATCTAATATTCTGCTTTATCAACTCTAAAAGAAACTTATTAAGTGTATTGAAATTACTTCTAATAATACATTTTTACAAATCATAAACTCAAAAAAATTACGACTTAAAAACTAACTTTTTCATAAAACTAAAACTCAGAATAGAGCTGTCATTTATGACTAAAAATGACATTAAATCATAAAAGAAAAAATTTGGGGGTAACAAAAAAGCATCTTAACTACACGATATATTATAAAATTATAAATTTTTATATTATGTTAAAAAACATTTCAACTTTAGGAGTAGCGTTAACTACAACAGAGCAGAAAAGCATTAATGGTGGTAAACTTCTATTCGACCCAATTAAAAAAAGAAAATGTAAAAGTCATGCTGATTGTCCTGGTGGTGGAGTTTGTACATTTTTTGAAAAGCAAACAGGAGATTATCCAAAAGGATATTATTGTTTGTAAGTAGAAAAAACTTACCTATAACTGAAATAGCCTTTCAATTTCTTGAAAGGCTATTTTTAGTTTTAATAACGAGAATTGGACTCTAACATAGTATCCGAAACTTATCCTTTTTAACAGTTAGGTTTTCAATAAAAAGTGTCATTATCTTTTCTTCTTCCACCATAAAAAGACTATCAATAATAGAAAAGTACCTAAGACATACAATAATCGTAACCATACAGAAGTGTTGTATAAGACTGTATCTCCATCGCCTGTTAACACTATTGAAGCCCAATAATATGGAGAATTTTCAGATAGATTAGCTGTTTTTAAATAGTTTAATTTAGCATGATGTATCGCTTCAACTTTGGACATTCCAGCTTTTAAGTTTTTATAAAAATTAGTTATAATAATTGCGGTAGATTTATCATTAGCATTCCACAATGTAGAAACTACAGTGTGAGCTCCAGCATGAAAAAAACCGCGAGAAAGGCTCATTACTCCTTCTCCTTCAGAAATTTCACCCAAAGAAGTATCGCATCCATTTAATACTACCAATTCCGCTGAAATCGTATTTACATACAGCTCATAAGCTTTAAGTTTTACATCATTAAAAGCAATCCATGGTTTACTAGTTCCATTAGCATGGGTAGCTAAATGTATAATTTTACTTTCTGGTGCTTCTTTTAAAAAGTTTTTTTTAGAAGCTTCAACATTTAAAAATTGATTTCCACTTGTAAACTCATAAATACTTTCAAGTTCATCCGCACTTTTTTTCAACGTACTTAATTCACTATGTTGAAAAGATACTGGAGCAAAACCTACAAAGTCTTTTTTGTAATTTCTTTCTAACTTTCTATTATAAAGTAAAAAAGAAGCAGAATACGCATAACTAATTTGGTGTTTTTCTAGAAGGTATTTTTCACTATTAACATCAGTAATTAATGCTTCAAAAGGAATGTATTGTAACTCTCCATCTGGAATAATAATCAGCTTTTTATCTGATAATAGTTCTCTTGTTTTTCCTTTTGGAAATAACAGCTCGTATAACTGATTTGACTTCTTATGGAAATTATCACGATCTGCTAATTCATCAAAAGGTTCAGAAATATCTTTTCTAAAATCAGATACTAGTAACGTAACTTTTTCTGCATTAGCAATCTTAAAAGTATGAATTTGCGTTTTGTTTACTGCAACTCCATATAATATTGATTCATTGTTATTATCAGTACTCCAGATATAAGAAATTAAAGCAACCTCGTTAGTTAAATTTTCTTGTAACTCCCTTACTGTGTGTATTTCCGTTTGTTTTTTTGAGATATTATACAAAGGAAACTCCATTTTTAATGAGTCTATAAATCTTTGGTACTTATTTTTATATTGAAATAATTTCGCTTCGGAAGTTTTTGTAGTATCGCTCTCTAATTTTAATATTTCTTCCCTTAAATTACGCTTACGTTCTTTAATCTCTGGTGTAAGATTACTCTCAATATTCTCTTTAATTCCTTCAAAAAGCAGAATTGCTTTATTTTTCTCTATAAAATAGAATCCAGTTTCGTCATCACCCAGCTTTTTTGCTATTGAGACTCCTAAGGTATAAATTTTAGATGCTCTAGATCGCCAATACAATTTAGACTGCTCTTCTCTATTCTCATTTTGTAAATGTGATAGTAACTGATCTGCAAGTCTAATATTCTGTAATGCTACCAATAAATCTTGAGACTTGTTTTCTTGCTTTGCTTTTAAAAACAGCAATCTAGATTTATCAATAAGAATATCTAATAAATAAGGTTTGTCTCGTATTCTTTTCAATTTCTTGAAGCTTATAACATGAGCTAACTTATGAATGCTATTACCTCTAATCAATTGCAACGATAACTCAAGTGTATCTAAAGCGATCTTATACTCTTGCTTATTCTTATAGAATGTGCTTAATTGATGTTTATATTTTGCAATACTCGTAGCATCGTTACATAACTTTATCCCTTTACTTATGAATAGTTTAGCACTATCGTTTTTCTTTATATTATATAAATCAGCTAGATTTGTGTATGTTTTACACCTGTTTTCTGAATCCTCATATTCATCATAAAGAGTTAGATTTTTAAAATGATATTTTTTTGCCTTGTCAAAATCAAATAATGATTCATCAGCATAAAGGAATGCAAGATTATTATTCAGACTTATTTTTTGATAATAATTAAGAGGTTGATGTAATTGTAGTGTTTCAATACGCTGAAATATCGAAAGTTTCCGCACAAGACTATACTTCCCTCCTATTTCATCATAAACAATAACTAAATTTAAGTATTGATTGATCAGTTTTTTATACTCTTTTAAGGCTTCAAGAATTCGAATTCCTTCTTTATAAAAACGAAGAGACTCATAGAAATCTCCTAAAGAAAGATGAATCCTACCTATTTCACAATAGCTTTGAGCGATTTTACTTTTTTCAGCATTTAATGCAATCACTTTCTTATAATCGATTAGTGCTTTTGATTTATCTCCTTTTAAAAAATTAAAGTATCCTCTTCTGAAGTAAAGTGTAGAAAGATTTTCTTCCTGATTTTTAAGCAACCCTGAAGAACGGATGGCTATATTTACATAGTAAATTGCGTTATTAAGATGTGTTCTCCATATTTTCTTAGAAAAATCTCTAGCGATTGCTATTATGTGGGCATTGTTGTGTTGTAGTGAAGTTAATTGCAGTAAGCTATCTACTTTTACTTTCAGTATTTTGTCCTCTAATCTAAAATCTAATTTTTCATATGCTATAAAATGATTTTGACTTTTTACCTCGCATGTAATTAGCAAGATAAAAAGTAAAAAAAGTATTTTAATAAGAATTTTCAATACGAATTAGTTCTGTAATTAATTACTCACATGCTGACGTTATTTCTTGATTTAAGCTAGAAGACATCCTTATTTCTGGATCTGTAGGAATTTGTACTTTTGGTCTACAAATTTTACCAGGAGGGCAATATCCTTTTACGGTCCATAATTCTGCATTGGGTTTTGACGCACAATAATCAAGGTCTACACATAATAGATAACCTGTAGCAGCTTTACTCAATCTTACTTGATGCTTTTCATATTCCGTTACACCATCTTTCCACTCAATATAAAATATAAACATCTCTTCTGCAGGAATAGGTGTAGATGAACAATCATAAATACCTATTGCTCCAATTTCACCAGTGTAATCTTTAATTCCTTTTTTCTTTAACAACAAACTGTCTTCTTTCTGTAGTTTTTCTACATTTTGAAACTCACTATCAAATTGATTTTCAGACGTACAACCAACGAACAACAATACAACAATTACTAATATATTTTTTTTCATATAATAATATTTTTAAGGGTATAGCAATTCGTGCCAAAAAAGCAATAAATGTTACCTTAACAAATATAAAAGTTTATTTTTGTCTATTGTCGAAAGAAAAACTAACCTTGCACAGTTCACAATATTTAGAAGCTTTAGTTAATAATGATTCAAAGATCATACGAAAAATTTATGATGAAATTTTTCCTGGTGTATGTTCCTATATTATTAAAAATAGAGGTAGTCAAGAAGTTGCAGAAGATATTTTTCAAAAAGGATTAATACAGCTGATGGTTCGCTATAAGAATGAACCTTTTATAATTAACGGTACCTTTAAAGCTTATTTTTTTACAGTTTGCAGGAATATATGGAGGCGTGAATTAAGATCTTCAAAATTACGGGTAACAAATTCTACAATTGTTGAACTTAAGGGTGAAGACGACGATTTTGCAGTAACTGCATTAGAGCAAGAGCGATGGGAGTTATTTTCTGAAAAGCTAAAAGAATTATCTGAAAATTGCAGAAAAGTACTTTCTTTCTATTTTTCTAAGATAACATACAGTGAAATAAAAACTAAAATGAATTACCAATCAGAAACGGTAGTACGACAACGTGTTTTTAAATGTAAAAAGAAGTTAATTGAAATCATCACAAAAGATAAGCGTTTTAAAAATCTTAAAGAATTATGACAAGTGAAGAAAGTCAATTAATATCCGATTTTTTAAATGGTCGCCTTTCTACTATCCAAATAAAAGAAGTAGAAAAGCGTATAGAAAATGACGTTGCTTTTAAAGAACAAGTACTTATTGAACGTCAATTGTTTGAAGCTTTAAACCCTAACGATTGGAGTTTTATTAAACGGGTTTCTTCTGAAAAAATTGACGCTTATAAAACACTATATAATAGTGAAGATACAAAAGAATTTAAAGCTAATTTAAATACTATTAACCACGAATATCAAAGAACCCAAAAAACTCAAAATTCGTATCGTGCTTCTAAAATAAATTGGAAGATTTATGTTACAGCTGCTGCTGTTTTACTAGTAGTTTTTAGCCTTTTATTTTTACTACCTAATACTAAAACATCTCAACAACTATATGCAGAATCTTTAAATCTATCTGAACTTCCTTCAATTACAGTAAGAAGTGATTTAGGATCAAAAAATTCATTAACAAAAGCTCAGAATGCCTTTGAGTCTGGAGCATATAAAGACGTTCTTGAATTTCTTTCATCTGAAGAACATGTCTTCGAAAAAAGACGTGGTATTTTATTATTATATAAAGGAATTTCACATATGGAACTTGAAAATTATGATGAAGCTTTAAAGGAATTTAATACCTTAAGCTCAAGTAATCTCATTGATGCTCCTAAAGGGATTTGGTATAAAGCATTATTATTTCTGAAAAAAGGCGATACAAATATGGCTCGAGAGTCTCTTAATGTTATTATTTTAAATCAAAATCACTACAAATACACGGAAGCTAAAAAAATCCTAGAGCAATTACAAGATTAGAACCTGTCAAAAGATTACCTACTTTAGTAACTATCCCTGATCCATTCAATTACTTAGTTATACTTCTAATAGCAATAGTTTAAAACTAAACAGTTTTCCGAGACACTAATTATAGTTGATGATTCTTTTTGAATCTTTTATCAAACAATTTATTCTTGATTTTAAGTCAAAAATCACCTTATACATAAATATTTCACACTCATAATAGTATAAAAGAATATTATTTTCTAAATTGCAACTTAGTTGCATTAAGGTTTCACATGATATGTCTTTGCATAATCCATTCATTAACTTTCTTCTTGCGACTCTATTTTTCACATTAAAACAACATGTTTGTTTTTTAGAAAATCGCAGATAATAAACTGATTTTTAAACCTATTCCAAGCATTAATAATTGATAAATCGTATACAATAATGAATAAAAAAGAGATTGAAATAATTGGAGATAATCATATTTCATATAATACTGAAACACCAATGCTTCCAAATGCATTTGAAAAATCTGATGATCAAAAAATTGAAAATATTCAATTTCATTTTAGAAAAATTATGGAAGAACTTGGTCTTGATATATCAGATGATAGTTTATCAGGAACACCATACCGATTTGCTAAAATGTATGTGAAGGAATTATTTTACGGTCTAAATCCAGAGAAAAAACCAAAGATTTCTGTTTTTGAAAATAAATATGGATATAATAAGATGCTTGTTGAGCAAGATATAACAATAGACTCATCTTGCGAACATCATTTTTTACCTATAATAGGACACGCTAACATTGCTTACATTCCTAAAGAAAAAGTTATTGGTCTTTCTAAAATAAATCGGTTGGTAGATTACTATGCACATCGTCCACAAGTTCAAGAAAGATTATCGCTACAAATCCTTGAAGATCTGCAAGACATTTTGGATACTAAAGATGTAATTGTAATGATTTGCGCGAAACATTTGTGTGTCTCTTCGAGAGGAATAAAAGATAAAGATAGTTTTACCACTACAATAGAGTATGGCGGATGTTTTGAGAATAAAAAATACCGTAACGAATTTTTAACTATTGTAAATACTCAGAGTATTTAACATAGTTATTCTTTACAATAAATAATAATAAACTTTAGAGTGATTGAGAACATCAAATCTTTAACATTCATAAATAGTATTTTACTCAAAAAATATGGAATATAACAGAAGGAAATTCATTTCTTTTTTAGGCAAGGCCAGTTTAGGTGCAATAATAGCACCTCCTTTTTTAACAAGTTGTGGAAATAATACTACTCCTACAGCTTTGAAAAATGATAATAATACTCATCTCGAAAAGCTTAAGAAAGTAGTCCTTGAAAATTTGTTACCTTCAGATGAAGATGACCTGTTACTTACTAAAGGACTAAACTATCATACGGTCATAAAATGGAGAGATAAAATTAATAATCTAGATACATTTGGTTTCAATAATGATTTCACATGTTTCCTACCTCTTGATGATAAAAATCCGAAAGACGGACTATTATGGGTAAATCATGAATATGTGAACCCTCTTTTTGTTTCTGACTTTAATTTTAAGGAATATAAAAATCCGCTTCAGCACCGAACACTGGAACAGATAGATAAAGAAATGTATAATGTTGGAGGAACTATCGTAAGGATTAAGGAAGAAGATGGAAAATGGAAAATCGTAAAAAACGATCCTCATAATAGGCGAATTACTGGAAAAACTCCAATAACATTAAACTGGGATATACCCATAAAAGGGAAAGATACTGTAATCGGTACCAATAGTAATTGTTCTGGTGGAATTACGCCATGGAATACTTTCCTTACTTGTGAAGAGAACTATGACGGTTTTTTTGGAGAAACTCAATATGATGAAAATAATGTCGCTACGCATATTCCAAGCAGTTATGGTTGGGAAAATTTTTACAAATATCCACCAGAACATTACGGTTGGGTTGTTGAAATTGATCCCAAAAGCGGAAGTGCTCAAAAGCATATTGCTCTCGGACGTTTTGCTCACGAATGTTGTACAGTTTACGAATTAAAAGACAAACGAGTTGTTGCCTACACAGGTGATGATAGCAACAGCGAACATTTATACAAATTTGTATCCTCTAAACCTAACTCTTTAAAAGACGGAACGCTGTATGTAGCTGACACGAAAAATGGAAAATGGCTACCTCTGGATTGGGAAAACCAACCTGTACTAAAAGCTAAATTCAAAAATCAAACAGAGGTATTAATAAGAACTAGAGAAGCTGCAAAATTATTAGGAGCAACAGAATTAAATCGTCCTGAAGATATAGAAATCGATCCAATTACTGGAAATATATTCGTTTCACTAACAAATAATAAAGATAAAAATGATTTTCATGGTTCTATCTTAAAAATTGAAGAAACTAACGGTAATTTTGATGCATTAACATTTAAAGCTTCAACATATATTGCTGGTGGCGAAGAAAATGGGTTTTCATGTCCCGATAATTTAGCTTTTGATTTATCAGGAAACCTTTGGATGACTTCAGACATGTCGGGCGATTCTATGAATAAAAAAAACAAACCTTACATGCCCTTCAAAAACAATAGCTTATTCGTTATTCCAAGATATGGAGAAAATGCTGGAAAAGTAATACGAATAGCGTCAGCTCCTAGAGACGCAGAGTTGACTGGTCCTTGGTTTTCGCCTGATGGAAAAACGCTTTTCTTAAGTGTTCAACATCCTGGTGAACAAACCAAAGATTTAAAAAATCCAACAAGCAAATGGCCTTTTGACGAAGATAATATTCCAAAACCTGCAGTGGTTGCAATTACAGGTGATTTAATTGAGAAAATGAATTTATTAAATCAAATTGAAGCCTGATATAATTGCTTTAAAAAACTTTTAACTTAAAGATTCCTTTATAAAATTTTTAGAATTAAAAAAAATGAGATGTTATTATGATACCTAGATTGAAAATAACTTTATTATTAATTTTATTCAAATCCTTATTTATTTATGCTCAGAATGGAAAGATCATACAAAAGGAAAAACTAATTTTAAGCGAATCAGTACTTACCAAAATCCATAATGCTGATTCTACAATGATTACTGCATTAAAAAAAGTAGAATTCTTTCGTATAACTTACCTATCAGACTCTTTAAAAATTAAAGGTTTTATTGCTAAACCAATTCAAAAAGGAAATTTTCCCTGTATAATTTCTAATCGAGGAAGAACTGGAAATTTTGGTAAATGGAATGAAACTGGTATCGGTTTTTTTCTAGGAAAGCTAGCGAGCTGGGGTTATGTAGTAGTAGCAAGTCAATATCGTGGAAACGATGGTAGTGAAGGTAAAGAAGAAGCTGGTGGAAAGGATATTAACGATGTTTTACACCTAGTTCCTGCGCTAAAAGAAATTGATAATGCAGACACTTCAAGAATTGGCATAGAGGGCGCAAGTAGAGGCGGAATGATGACATATTTAGCACTTAAACAAACGTGTAAATTCAAAGCTGCTGTCGTTCTTGCTGGTGCAGCTAACTCTTTTAAACAACTTATTAATAGACCCGAATTTGAAAAACATGTATATGCAAAATATATTCCTAATTATTCCAATAACAAAGAAGATGAACTCAAAGCTCGTTCAGCAGTGTTCTGGGCAGATAGTATGTGTAAAACCACACCACTTTTAATCATGCATGGTAGCGCAGATTGGCGTGTTCGAGCATCAGAATCTTTGGAGTTAGTAACTAAACTTTATACATATAAACATCCTGTTCGTTTTATTTTATTTGAAGGTGCTGATCATGGAATAAGAGAATTCCGAAATCAATATTTTAAACAAACTAAAGGCTTTTTTGATTTTTACCTCAGAGACTTGAACGAGTTACCAAATATGACATTGCATGGAAGATAAAACACTTATGTTGAATGACCATTTCTACATGGAAAAAACCAGTCTCTATTTGAGCTTAAAAATAAAATTCAATTACTCAACCCAAACGTATCTAAATATAACTTTTATCAATAACTAAAAATGAAAAAATTACCAGTAACAGTATTAAGTGGCTTTTTAGGAGCTGGAAAAACCACCTTACTAAACCATGTACTACATAACAAAAAAGGCTTAAAAGTAGCTGTAATAGTTAACGATATGAGTGAGGTTAATATTGATGCTCAATTTATTGAAAATGAAAATACACTTTCAAGAACCGAAGAAAAACTAGTAGAAATGTCTAACGGTTGTATATGTTGTACATTACGAGAAGACCTTATGGTTGAAGTAGAAAAATTAGCCGCTCAGAATAAATTTGATTATTTACTAATTGAAAGTACTGGAATAAGTGAGCCTATACCTGTGGCACAAACTTTTACTTTTGAAAGTGAAGATGATAAGATAGATTTAAGCCGTTTTAGTTATATTGATACTATGGTTACAGTAGTTGATGCTTTCAATTTCTTAAACGATTTCTCAAGCGCCGATTATCTTACAACAAGAGCACTTACAAACATAGAAGGCGATAATAGAACTATTGTAAATTTATTAACTGATCAAATTGAATTTGCCAATGTTATACTCATCAATAAAATAGATTTGGTTACTCCAACACAAGTAGAAGAACTAAATGCTATTATTCAAAAATTGAATCCTGAAGCTCAAATTCTTACAACTAATAATTCTAAAGTTGAATTAAATGATGTTCTTAATACTGGTTTATTCGATTATGAAAAAGCTGAAGCCTCAGCCGGATGGATTCAAGAATTAGAAAACGAACATGTGCCTGAAACAGAAGAGTACGGAATAAGTTCTTTTGTATTTAGAAGTGAAAAACCATTTCATCCTGAACGTTTTTTAAACTACTTAAACCAACGTTTTCCTCAAAACATCATCAGAAGTAAAGGATTGTTTTGGTTAGCTTCAAGATCTAATCAAGCCTTATTATGGAGTTCAGCAGGAGGTTCTTGCAAAGCTGATAGCGCTGGTGTTTGGTGGGCTTCTATCCCCTTTGCTGAACGTATTAATTACGCATCATTTGCCGAAAACAAGGATCAAATTGAATCGCGATGGGATGCTTTATTTGGAGATAGAAAAATAGAGCTAGTTTTTATTGGTCAACATATAGATAAACAAGAAATGATAGCCGAATTGGAAAATTGTTTACTCACTGAACTAGAAATAAAAGCTTGGAAAAAGCAATTATTTCCTCAACATGACGCGTGGCCAATAGCCATATAAAAAGGTTTATTTGGATTTAAAATGGTACAAACTCATAATCTTACTTTTCAATACGAGAGAAGTGAACACACTTTCAATTTCCCTAATATCAACTTAAAAGAACAAGAAAACTTACTGATATTAGGAAAGTCAGGAATCGGAAAAACAACGCTCTTACATCTTTTAGCGGGTTTATTAAAACCTCTTAATGGTGCTATATTAATTAATAATGTGGATATAACTTCTATGCGAACTAATGCTTTAGATAAATTTAGAGGTAAAAATATTGGCTTTGTATTTCAAAAAAATCATGCCATTCAATCTCTAAATCTCATTGAAAATATAAAAACACGTCTTTTTTTCAGTAAGAAACCCATTAACAATACGATAATTGATGAGGTTTTAAAGCAATTAGATTTAAATGATTTTAAGAAAACCAATATTAATGAGCTTAGTGTGGGACAATTACAAAGACTAAATATTGCGCTTTCGGTATTACATAAACCACGAGTTATTCTAGCTGATGAGCCTACTTCTAGCTTAGACGATGACAATTGTAAAAGTGTTATTGAATTGCTAAAAAAACAAGCTCAACAAACGAAAGCAAATTTAATAGTGATTACACACGATCGTAGAATACAATCATTCTTCCAAAACTCAATTACACTATGAATCTTTGGAAAATTAGCTTTCAAAACATAAAATCTAAACCTTTATATACTTTTTTAAGTGTCTTTGTTTTATCGCTAAGTATAGCCCTTCTTTTAGGTATTCAGCAGCTGAAAAACACTTTTTTAAATCAAATGAATACTAATTTAAGCGGTATAGACTTAGTTATTGGAGCCAAAGGAAGTCCTTTACAATTAGTGTTAGCATCGGTTTTACATTTGGATAATCCAACTGGCAATATATCATATGAAAAAGCTAAAAAGATAAGTGAAACCTCATCAGTTAAATCTGCCATTCCTATTTCATATGGCGATAATTATAAGAATTTTAGAATAATAGGTACTACACCAAACTTTATAACTCTTTATAATGCTGAACTAAAAGAAGGTCGGATTACAGAAAATACTATGGAAGTAATACTTGGTAGTACAGTGGCAAGAAAACTAAATCTTACATTAAATGACACATTTTTAAGTTCACATGGCCTAATTGAAAATGATATTGAAATTCATAGCAATTCTCTAAAAGTAGTAGGGATCTTAAAGCCTACCCAAAAAGTAATAGATCGTTTAATTATTACCGATTTAGAAAGCATCTGGGATGTTCATAAACATGAGACTCATAGTGAAGATATAAACGAAGAACACCTTCATGAAGAGCACAATGGAAAAAAGAAGATTACTTCGTTGCTAATTACTTTTAAAACTCCGAGGGCTTTTCTAACACTGCCCAGAAAAATAAATAAAAACACCAATATGCAAGCTGTACTACCAAAGTATGAATTGGATAAATTATACGAATACACAGGTACGGGGTTTAAAACAATTTCATGGATAGCCTACTTAATCCTAATAATTTCTAGTATCATTATTTTTATAAGCCTTTATAAAATGATAAAAGACCGTGCCTATGATTTAGCTTTATTACGAACTTATGGTGCTACCAATCTTCAGCTCATAAAAATGATTATTTATGAAAGTTTAATTATTGTTTCTTCTGCTTTCTTTATAGGGTTTCTGTTGGTAAAAATAGGCTTCTATTATGCCATACAAATTATAGAAACTAATTATAAACAAGTAATACTTCAAGAATTACCATTTGATGAAATATCAAAAATCGGTGCTCTAATTTTAAGCATTGTAATTTTATCAAGTTTGCTAGCTGTATACCCAATTATAAGAATGAATATCTCTACCATTTTAAGTAATGAAAAATAAAATTATATTTATCTTAATTTCCTTCTCCTACTTTTTCTGTTTTAGTCAGCAAAAAGTAACCTGGAAAGATTTATCCAAAGTAACATTTACTGAAAAATATTTCCCTGATTATGATGAAACCTTATTACATCCAACGTTTTCAAACGATGTTAAAAACTTACATGGTAAACAGATAACCATAACAGGCTATTTCTTGAATTTAAATCTTCAAGAGAAATATTATATTTTATCCAAAGGGCCAATGTCTGCTTGTTACTTTTGTGGTATTGGTGGTCCTGAAACTACCATAGAATTGCAATTTTCATCCAAACAAAAATTTAAAACCGATACTATGGTAACTGTAACAGGAATTTTAAAATTGAATGATTCAGATGTTGAACATTTCAATTATATACTTACAAACTGTAAAGGTGTACTTTCTAAATAAAATTTTAAGAATCAATGAAGCTATTATACTTTTTTTGTTTATTTCTTTTATTAACTTCTTGTAAAGAAAATAAAAAATATCTTATTAAGATAACAGGTAAAACAGTTGTTATAGACAGTACTATTAATTCTGCTGAAAAAAATAATAATATTATAAAACCTTGTAGAGAAAAATTAGAAACCGAGATGCAATAAGTATTTAGTTATACCTCGGAAGACTTACTCAAAAATGATGGTGTCTTACAGAGTTCATTAGGAAATTTGATAGCAGATATTTGTTTTAATGTAGCAGATTACAGATTCTACTTTTAATAAAAAAACCGGATTGTGTATCACAATCCGGTTTTTAAATCCTTGAAATTAGTAGCGGGAACAGGACTCGAACCTGTGACCTTCGGGTTATTTGAATAAATCCAAAATCTTATCTAAACTAAAAAGTAGATAAAATTATTTTATATCAAAAAAAACTTTAAATTTGATTTATTTAATGGTAAAATAAAATGTTTCGTTTTACTTATTTCGAAAACAATTTTTATAGGAAGATTAAAAATTGTTTAGTGTTTTGGAAACACAACGAAAAAATTAAGGTTTCTTCCAATCTTATCATTTTAGATATACTTCAGAATCTTCGTTTAAGAGGTGTATACTTGCAACTTTTAGTTTAGTTATTCATTTTCAATTTGGGTTATCACAAACCTAGCTATAAGATAGCTGTAGCGTTTGATTTCTATAATTTTTATTGAAACAGAATGAATACAAAATATAAAGACTTAATTGAACAAACTTTTGATTTTCCACAGGAGGAATTTCGAACGGAAAACGGGAATTTATTGTTCCATGACATTAATATTTTAGAAGACCTTATTAAACAGTACGGAACTCCTTTAAAATTCACATACCTCCCTAAAATTTCTGAAAATATATACAAAACAAAAAAGTGGTTTCATAAAGCTATTGAAAAACATAATTATAAAGGTAGTTACAACTATTCTTACTGTACTAAAAGCTCACATTTTAAGTATGTTTTAGATGAAGCTTTAAAAAATGATATCCATCTAGAAACCTCTTCTGCCTTTGATATAGACATTATTAAATCCTTAAAAGATGAAGATAGATTAAATAATCAAACTTTTATTCTTTGTAATGGTTTTAAAAGAGATTTATATATCACAAATATTGTGGATTTGATTGAAGAAGGATATGAAAACTGTATTCCAATTATTGACAACTATGAAGAACTAAATTTATTACTAAATAAAACTAGTAAAAAGTTTAAAGTTGGTATACGTATTGCTTCAGAAGAAGAACCTAAATTTGAATTTTATACAAGTAGACTAGGTATTGGTTATAAGAATATTGTTTCTTTTTATGAAAAAGAAATTGCTAATAACTCCCAAGTAGAACTTAAAATGCTACACTTTTTTATAAATACTGGAATAAAAGATAATGCCTATTATTGGAATGAATTGCTAAAATGTTTAAAAGTATATGTTAGCCTAAAAAAAGTTTGCCCTAGTTTAAACAGTTTAAATATAGGTGGAGGCTTTCCTATTAAAAATTCGCTAGCTTTTGATTATGACTATGAATATATTATTGATGAAATTATCAATCAAATTCAAACTGCTTGTAAACAAGCTAATGTAGACACTCCCAATATTTTTACTGAATTTGGAAGCTTTACAGTTGGTGAAAGTAGTGGAGCTATTTATGAAGTGTTGTATCAAAAAAAACAAAACGACCGTGAAAAATGGAATATGATAAACTCTTCATTCATAACTACTTTACCAGACAGCTGGGCTATTAACAAACGTTTCATAATGCTTCCTATAAACAAATGGAATCGTGAATATGAACGTGTGCTTCTTGGCGGATTAACCTGCGATAGTGATGATTATTATAATTCTGAACAACATATAAATGCTATTTACTTACCAGTATACGAAAAAGAGTCTCCTTTATATATAGGTTTTTTTAACACTGGAGCTTACCAAGAATCTATTGGCGGATTTGGAGGTTTACAACACTGCTTAATTCCACATCCAAAGCATATTTTAATTCAAAAAAACCAACACGGAGAAATAACCACTGAAATATTTAAAGAACAACAAAAAAGCAAAGATTTATTATCAATATTAGGATATGAAAGCAAATAGAACCTATGCAGGAATTTCAGAGCAATTTAGTAAAGCAGATACTTCTAAAATAGTTTTAATACCCGTTCCTTACGATGGAACAAGCACTTGGCAAAAAGGGTCTGATAAAGGTCCTGATGCTTTTTTAGATGCTTCCGAGAACATGGAACTTTATGATATTGAAACTCAAACAGAGGTATATAAAGAAGGTGTTTATTTAGCAGAAGCCGTTACTGAAAACAGGTCTTCAGGAGCTATGGTTGCTGCTGTACATCAAACAACTAAACAATATATTAAAAGAAATAAGTTTGTAACACTTATTGGCGGAGAACATTCTATATCTATTGGTAGTATTAGAGCCTTTAATGAATGTTATGATAACTTAACGGTATTACATATTGATGCGCATGCAGATTTACGAAAAAAATATGATGAAACACCATACAACCATGCTTGTGCCATGTATGAAGCTAGTCAAAACACAAATCTAGTACAAGTTGGTATTCGAAGTATGGATATTTCTGAAACCAGAGTTATGAATCAAGAAAAAATATTTTTCGCTCATGAAATGGCTGCTAATGAGTATTGGATAGATGAAGTTATTGATTTATTAACTGACAATGTGTTTATTTCATTTGATTTAGATGCTTTTGACCCTTCCATTTTACCTAGTACTGGCACTCCTGAACCTGGTGGATTGTTTTGGTACGAGACCTTAGACTTCTTAAGCAAAGTTTTTAAAGAAAAGAATGTGGTCGGTTTTGATATTGTTGAATTGTGCCCCAATAAACATGAAAAATCTTCAGACTTCCTAGCCGCTAAACTATATTATAAAATGTTAAGTTATAAATTTTACTCTAACGATAATGACGATGATTTCATAGAAGATAATCAAGGTGATAATGATTCTCTTTTTAGTAAACTAAATAAGTTTAAAGATGAATTAGATGACTAATTCATATTCATTAAAAAATTAAATGCTATATGATAAACACAAATAACTACCCAATATCGGATTTTTTAGAAAAATACTTTTTACATTTTAACGCAGCATCATTAGTTGATGCTGCAAAAGAATACGAAAACCAATTAGAAAAAGGATCTAAAATGTTAGTCTCTTTAGCAGGTGCAATGAGTACAGCTGAATTAGGTAAAATTTTTGCTGAAGTAATCCGTCAAGATAAAGTACACATCATCTCATGCACAGGTGCAAATCTTGAAGAGGATATTATGAATTTAGTAGCGCATTCGCACTATAAAAGAATTTCTAATTATCGTGATCTGACACCTCAAGATGAATGGGATTTACTGATAAAAGGATTAAATCGCGTTACCGATACATGTATTCCTGAAGATGAAGCATTTCGTAGATTGCAAAAACATATTGTAAAAATATGGAAAGATGCTCAAGAAAATAACGAACGTTATTTCCCTCACGAGTTTATGTATAAGCTATTATTGTCAGGAGTATTAGAAGAGTATTATGAAATCGACTTAAAAGATTCATGGATGTATGCTGCAGCTGAGAAGAATTTACCAATTGTAGTTCCTGGATGGGAAGATAGTACTATGGGAAACATTTTTGCATCCTATGTAATGAAAGGTGAGTTAAAAGCTTCAACAATGAAATCTGGAATTGAGTACATGACCTTTTTAGCAGATTGGTATACTGAAAATTCAGAAAATGGAATTGGTTTTTTCCAAATAGGCGGTGGAATTGCTGGAGATTTTCCGATTTGCGTAGTACCTATGTTATATCAGGATTTAGAAAGAGAAGATACACCATTCTGGAATTATTTCTGCCAAATTTCTGATTCTACAACTAGTTATGGATCCTATTCTGGTGCAGTACCTAATGAGAAAATAACTTGGGGGAAATTAGGTATTGATACTCCAAAGTTTATCATAGAAAGTGATGCAACTATTGTTGCACCTTTGATTTTTGCCTATTTACTAAAAATGTAACCTTATGAAACGTATAATAGTCGATTACGAAAAATTAACTTCTGAAATACTAGATTTATTGGTTGAAAAATATCCTGGTGGGTACGATTATGATGATATTATTTCTTTTCAAAATTCACAAGGAAAAACTATTAATGCTGTAGAAGTTAGAACCATAGATACTATTTACTTAGTAAAAATCAGCAGAAAACTTGAAGATACGATGGATCAATACATCGAAGATGAAAACTCTTTTGATGATAATAACTTTGATGATTTTAACGATAATTACCTTTAAATCAAGCATATTATGAATTATTATAGTACAGAACAGTCTATGACTTCTATCGGTGTATATATGGGGTACAAAGATGGTTATTACTCTTTTGTTTTAGAAAACAATGATGTAATAGATTTCGAAGAAATCAACAAGATAATTCTAGTAAAATTTGATCTTAAATCAGATGAACTTAATGGAAAGAAATTTGAAATTGTTTACAAAGAAATTATTGATGATATAGATGATGAAGATTTTATAGTATTAAAATTAGACAGCATAAACCTTCTATAATTATGAATACAAACTTTCATATATCATTGCCTTATAAAGATATAAGTAAAACAATAAAATTTCATACTGAGAAACTTAGTTTAGAAATTGGCAGAAAAACCAATAACTGGTTAGATGTCAAATTATTTGGTCATCAAATCACTTTTGTAATCACAGAAAAACGCAACTTTCAATACCCTATGTACTCTTTAGAAAAAGACCAAATACCTTCTTTTCATTTTGGAGTTATACTTGAAAATGATGAATGGGAAAAAACATATGATAGCATTAATAAATGGTCATTTGATACTACTATCGAAAAGATATTTTTTAAAGATCAAGAAGGAGAACAAGGTTCTTTTTTTTTATAAAAGATCCATATAATCATTTCTTAGAATTTAAAACGTTTACAAAAAATAATGAAATTTTCACATAATGCATAAAGACATTGAAATTATACCCCCAAACACATTTGAATCTGAAAATCATTGGTATGAGAAATCTTTAAATGCGACTATTCACCCGATGGTGAGTTATTTTTTAAACTTAACTAGTGATAGAATAGTTAAAAGATACTGTCATTTAAACCCTAAAGTAAACCCAATAGATTTACAAGAAATTTTAAATTACAAACCTAAACATTATTATTTATCTGGAGCAGATTTGCTACATGTTACTACTGAACAAGGAAAGCGTCAAATGGTTATTATAGAAAATAATTCCTGTCCCTCAGGGCAAAAGTCTATGCCACTCCTTAACGAATTTGAAGAACAAGGTGGATACAGACAATTCATGGAGCATACTATAAAACCTTTATTAAAAAAGAAAGATAATACTACTGTAGCTGTCATTTACGACAAAAATTACATGGAAGCTTCAGGTTATGCACATGCCATGGCAGACATGCTAAATAAAAAAGTTTTCCTTGTTCCTTATTACAATAATTTAGATAAAAGTCATATTGATATTTCGGGAGATTATATCAAACTTAAAATAAATAATGAATGGCTTCAATTAGATTCTGTATTTAGATATTTAACTCAAAAACCATGGAATAGACTACCTATTTCCTCAAAAACAAAAATTATAAACCCTACTATAGTCTGCTTAGCTGGTGGTAGAAATAAATTAATTGCTTCCAAAGCATATTCTTTCTACAATGCAGAGCTATTAGAAAAGAATCTTAAAATTATTACTCCTCATACCATATGGGATGTGAATAAAAATGAAATTCCTCTATGGATAAGTAATATGGGAGGTAAAGCTGTTGTTAAAATTCCTTACAGTAATGCTGGTCAAGGTGTTTTTACTATAGTAAATGAAGAAGAGTTAGAAAACTTCATGAAAATGGATTTTGACTATGATAAGTTTATTGTACAAAGTCTAGTAGGAAATTATAATTGGAGTTCTACAACAAGTGAAGGTAAATATTATCATGTAGGCACTATACCTAATAATAAAGGACTGTCTTATGTTTTAGATTTTAGAATGATGGTACATGCTACTAAAAATGGTTACAAACCTATTTCTATTTATTCTAGAAGAGCAAAATCCCCCTTAAAAGACACCTTAGATGAAGGTAAAGCTTCTTGGGATATACTTGGTACAAATTTATCTTATGTAAAAGATAATGGAGATTGGGGATCTGACACAAATAGATTGCTTTTAATGGAAAGAAAAGAGTTTAATAACTTAGGCATCGGACTTGATGATTTAATTGAAGCTTACATTCAAACAGTTTTAACTTCAATAGCAATCGATAAAATGGCTATTAAACTACTAAGTAAAAAAGGAACTTTTAAACGTAAACTGTTTAAATCATTAAACGATGATGAACTATTAATTAAAGAAATTTTATAATGGCTGAATTTCAGAAGATTCCTGTTATCAAAAGAATAAAATTAGACGATTATAAAAACAATACATTATCTTATCATTGGATGCATCTTGTTTCTAATGGTATCGCTCAACCTATCTATGTTCCTGTAATTATTTGCAAAGGAATAAAAGAAGGTCCTGTTTTAGGACTCACAGCCGCGGTTCATGGTAATGAACTTAATGGAATGTCTGTCATACAACGTTTATTTAATTCTATCGATTTAAAAAAACTCTCAGGAACTATAATAGGCATTCCTGTAGTAAATGTTCCTTCTATTTTAGTCAATGAACGTCGTTTTGTAGATGGAACCGATTTAAATAGAATAATGCCTGGAGATAAAGACGGTAATAGAAGTAAAATATATGCTAATAGAGTAATTAATAGAATTGTGAAGAATTTCGACTTTCTTTTAGACTTGCACACAGCCAGTTTCGGAAGAATTAATTCATATTATGTTAGAGCTGATTTATCTTCTAAACTAGCTAAACAATTAGCTTTAATTCAAAACCCCCAAATTATACTTAATGCACCGCCCAAAGATGGAACGCTTAGAGGAGCAGCAGCTGATTTAGGGATTGATGCAATTACTATTGAAGTAGGTGACCCTGATAAGTTTCAAAAAGGCATGATTCGATCTAGCTTAACAGGTGTATATAATACGCTGTCTTTTTTAAAGATGTATGATGATACTTTAGAAAAAGCAGAAACAAAAGCTATTATTTGTAAAAAATCATATTGGATTTACAGCCATATTGGAGGTATTATTCAAGTTCATACAAAACTTACACAACAACTTAAAAAAGGAGAACTTATAGCCACAATTATAGACGTTTTTGGCAACAAATTAAAAGAATATACTGCCCCTGAAGACGGAGTTGTGATTGGTAAAAGTACCAATCCAATTGGACAAACAGGGAGTAGACTTATACATTTAGGTATATTAAAATAAAAAATGAATTGTAAATTATAACTACATTTTTATATAAATACACCAATTAGTCCTAATCCTTAAAAATATTTAAATCAAAGTTCAATTTATTGTCCTTGTATAACTAAAAAAGGCTTTCAATTTCTTGAAAGCCTTACTAAATATAGTAGCGGGAACTGGACTCGAACCAGTGACCTTCGGGTTATGAGCCCGACGAG
>JAHDDQ010000182.1 GCA_020629275.1 Tenacibaculum sp.
AGAAGAAGATTAAAGGATAGTTATTTAACTATACAAATCAACATAATAAAAGCACCATTTAAAAATGGTGCTTTTGTATTTTAGTGTACCAACTATTATAAAGATTTGTTAAATTTTTAGTCATATCACTTCCTTACTAATATTATTTCTGTAATTTTCAACTTATTTTTTAATCAACTCACAACAATAATGAAAAAGTTATCTACTTTACTATTATCTATGATGCTTGTTTCAACTTCTATATTTGCTCAAGAAGTCGAAAAAAAGTCTCAAGCGGGTCATACCGATAACAACAAATTTCGTCAACTCAAAGATGTACTAGCTACACCAAATACTCAAAGAACAGCATCGGGTGCTCCTGGGCATGAGTATACACAGCAGAAAGTAGATTATGCCATGGAGATTCGTTTAGATGAAACGAACAATAAACTCTATGGAGATGAAAAAATTACATATCATAATAATTCTAAAAACAAGTTGGAATATTTATGGTTACAGTTAGATCAGAATATGCGTGCTCCAGACTCTCAAACTCCTTTAGCTGAATCAAAAGGTGCTAGTGGATGGCAAACTCCCGAGAAGTTTGTGACCGATAATATGGGGAAAGCAAAAGATTTCGGTTTTAATATTGAAGCTGTAAAATATGAAGACGGTAGAGACTTACCACACACCATTAATAAAACCATGATGCGTATTAATTTAGCTCAACCTTTGGCTCCTGGTGCTAAATTTACATTCAAAATTAAATGGAACTACCTTATAAACAATTCTGTAGAAGATGGTGGACGTTCTGGTTTTGAACAATTTACTGATGGGAATAAAGCATACACAATTGCTCAATTCTTTCCTAGATTATGTGTTTATAACAATGTTGAAGGATGGCAAAACATGCAGTTCTGGGGACGTAGTGAATTTGCTTTAGAATTTGGGGATTATGATGTTAAAATTACTGTTCCTGCTGATCATATTTTAGATGCTACAGGACAACTTTTAAATGAAAAAGAAGTGTTATCAAAAACACAACGTAGTCGATTAGAAAAAGCAAGAAAATCTTATAAAGATCCAGTTTTCATAGTAACTCAAGAGGAAGCTGAAGAAAACGAAAAAGAAGGTACTTCAAAAACTAAAACATGGCACTATAAAGCAAAAAATGTACGCGATTATGCTTTTGCTTCTTCAAGAAAATACATCTGGGATGCTATGGCCGTTAATATTAACGGAAAAAATATTATGGCAGTTTCTTTATATCCAAAAGAAGGAAATCCTTTATGGGAGGAGCATTCAACTCGTGTAGTTGCTAATACTTTAGAGGAATATTCTAAGTTAACTTTTGACTACCCATATCCTAAAGCAATTTCTGTTCACGCTAAGCGTCAAGGTATGGAGTACCCAATGATATGCTTTAATTACGGTCGTCCTAATCCTGATGGAACTTATTCAGACAGAGTAAAAAATGGTATGATTGGCGTTATAACACACGAAGTTGGCCATAACTTCTTTCCTATGATTGTAAATTCTGATGAACGTCAATGGACTTGGATGGATGAAGGTTTAAATTCATTTGTAGAGATTTTAGCTGAATTGGATTACGATCCTAATTTCAATACTGGTAATTTACCTAAAGACATCGTACGATACATGAGTATTGATCAGAAAAACTTATCGCCTATAATGTCTCAAGGAGATTACGTAAAGAATTTCGGTCCTAACGCATACACAAAACCAGCAGCTGGTTTGTATTTATTACGTAAAACAATTATGGGCCCTGAATTATTTGATTTCGCATTTAGAACATACTCTCAACGTTGGATGTTTAAACACCCAACTCCTGCTGATTTCTTTAGATCTATGGAAGATGCTTCTGGTATGGATTTAGATTGGTTCTGGAGAGGTTGGTTTTACACTACTGACTATAGTGATATAGGTGTAAAAGAGGTGAAACAATTATATGTTACAGATAAAAAGAGCGATCGTGTTAAGGAACTAATCAAAACAAACCCTAGAGCAAAAGCTTATTTTGACTCTCTAGGTGATTTAGTATTTTTAACCGATAAAAAAGAAGATGCAAACATTGATAAAATTTCGCAATACCTAAAATCATTACCAGCTGACAAAAAGGCTACTTTGAAAACAGTACCTAAATATATCTATCAAGTAGAATTTGAAAAACCTGGTGGATTATTAATGCCAATTATTGTAGAATTAACGTATGCTGATGGTAGTAAAAAACGCGAGCAATATCCTGCACAAATCTGGAGAAAAGACGATACTAAAGTATTTAAAACGTATTCGTCTGAACAAGAAATAAAAAGTATAGTTATTGATCCGGATTTGGAAACTGCTGACATTGATACTAAAAATAACAGCTGGCCAAAACAAAAACAAGATAAATTTAACAAGTTTAAAAATAAGGTGAAACAATAAGTTTGTTGCATTCCAAACACAAAAATCCACAACACTTGTTGTGGATTTTTTTAATCATAATAATTTAGCCTATGAATGACTTAACTAACTACATTAATAGTATTTCATCTATTAGTGAACATGAAATACGTTTGATTGAGGCAAAAGCTATTAAAGAAAATATTCTTGGTAATACTATAGTCTTAAAGATGAACAGTATCCATAAATACATTTATTTTCTTAACTCTGGAATTGTAAAAGGATATCAGAATAATGATGGTGAAATTGTAATACAGCATTTAATTGAGCCTAAAAACTTTTTTACCGATTACGAAAGTTTTCATAAAAACATAAGTTCTTTAGAAAACTATGAAACTATAAATCATGTTGAATTATACAAAATATCTAGACACGATTTTTTATTTCTTCAAGAAAAGATCCCTTCTTTTTCTAGTATAATCAATACTGTTTATAACGAAGCTTTACAATGTAAAATGAAACGTATAAATGACTTTCAAACATTATCCGCAAAGCAACGATATGTTAAGCTTCTTCAAGAACAACCAAACTTAGTTCAAAATGTCCCTGTAAACGATCTAGCTTCTTATCTAGGTATTGCAGCTCCTTCTTTAAGTAGAATTAGAAAACAAATTTTCTAACAATTGTTATTTATTTTAGGCTAAAAATCTTGGAATTTTGATTCATAAACAATAAAAAAATGAATCAAAAAGTACTTGTTACCGGAGCAAATGGACATTTGGGTTTTAACCTGTGTAAACTACTCATAGATAAAGGATATCGTGTAATTGCAACTTATAGAAATCCTAAAAATAAAAATATTTTAAAAGAACTTAACTGTGAAACTTCTCACGTAGATATCATGAATTCACAATCCATGTTAGCAGCATTTAAAGGAGTAACTCATCTTTATGCCATTGGAGCTTCTTTTAAAATGTGGGCAAAAAAACCCAAGCAAGAAATTTATGATATTAATGTAGAAGGAACTAAAAAATTATTTGAAGCCGCCACTAAATGTGGTATTAAGAATATTGTATATGTAAGTTCTGTTGCTGCTTTAAATTTCAAAAACTTACCAGCAAAAGAAAGTAATGGTTACAATTCAGATAGAAGAAATTGGTATTATAATTCTAAAAATGATTCAGATCAATTAGCTCTTTCTTTAGGAAAAAAGTACGGAATTAGAACTGTTTTAATTTTACCTTCAGCAATGATTGGAAATAAAGCTCATAGACTTAGCTACTCCAATAGATTAGTTTACCAAATATTAAATGGTAAAATGATTGCTGATACTAATATCACTTTAAATTGGATAGATGTTAACGACGTTGCACTAGGTGCATATTTAGCCATGGAAAAAGGAAGAAATGGTGAACGATATATTTTGGCTAATGAAAAACATACTTCAATTCAAAAAAGTGTAACTATTGCAGCTGAACAATTTCCTGAACTGAACCTTAAAATTCCTCCAAAAATTCCAAAACTACTACTCTACTGTATTGCAACATTTATGGAATTAGGTAGTAAAATAACTGGAAAAGAACCTTTACTACAGCGAGAATATATACAGATGTTTTATGGCCTTAAGCAAGACTTTAATATAAATAAAGCTAAAACAGAACTTGGATTTCGTCCAAAAGATTCTAAAACTGCTTTGATAAGTGCTTTACAATATCTGAAAAATGATTGGGACTTCAAGAACTAATCTTATTTCTATTAAAAACGGTAATTATCTAATTACTGTTTTTTATTTAAGAAATTAACACTACTTTTGACACAATGATATTAAACAAAGCAAATACAACTATTTCTTCTAACGTAGTCACTACGTTTGGCTTTGTGTGTATTATCATTTCAATTACAACGACCCTTTAAGGGTTTGCTTCATTACATATAACTCCGTTTCCTATATTTTCATTTTAATGAAAATAACTATCAACTTAATAATTATACCACAATAACATCAAAAATAACATTCCATGAAAGTACTTAAGTTTGGAGGAACTTCAGTTCAAGATCATAAAGCAATACGTAAGGTATTGAACATTATAAAACAATATTCAGAAAATGAAAAACTTATAGTAGTCGTTTCTGCCTTTGGTAAAACAACTAATCATTTAATTCACACAGCTGAATTGGCTCAACAAAAAAATGATGCTTATAAGGAGGAACTAGAAAATGTTAAAGAACTACACTACAGCATTATAAATAAATTAGTTGGTAAACAACAACAAGAAACTATTGAATATGTTGCTACTTTATTTAATGAATTAAACACCTTATATAAAGGTTGTTATTTATTAGAAGAAGTTACACCAAAAGCATTAGCAGTTATTAGCAGTATGGGAGAACGCTTATCTTCCTACATTATTACTGAAGCTGCTAAACAAGATTTAGACGCCATTTATAAAGATAGTAGAAGTTTAATATCTACCGACAATTCCTTTTTAAAGGCTCAGGTGAACTTCACTGAAACTTATAAATATTGTACAAATTACTTTACAAATAATAAACACCAAGTAACTATTCTTCCAGGTTTTATTGCAAGATCTAGCAATGGACAAACTACGACGCTTGGCCGTGGAGGGTCAGATTATTCTGCAGCAATTTATGCTTCGGCACTAGATGTAGATGAACTCCAAATTTGGACTGATGTAAGCGGAATGTACACTGCAAATCCAACTATAGTTAAACAAGCATTACCAATACGAGAAATATCATATCAAGAAGCTATGGAAATGTCTCACTTTGGAGCTAAGGTAATTTATCCGCCGACAATACAGCCTGTGATGGAAAAAGAAATTTCCATACGTATAAAAAACACATTTTCTCCTGAAGAAAATGGAACATTGATTGGTAATTATAAAGTAACAACAAATGCAATTAGAGGTATCAGCTATGTTGAAAATATTGCCCTGCTTACATTAGAAGGAAGTGGTATGGTCGGTATTTCTGGTGTTTCAAAACGATTATTTGAAGCATTATCAGAAAATGATATTAATGTAATTTTAATAACACAAGCCTCCTCAGAACATTCTATATGTATTGGTATACTGGAAGAAGATGCTGAAAATGCATCCTATAAAATACAGGAAAAATTCTCTTTAGAAATCTCCCAAAATAAAATAAATCCTATTCAAATTGAGAAGCATTTAAGTATCATAGCTTTGGTGGGAGATAACATGAAAAACCATCAGGGTTTGAGTGGAAAAATGTTTAGCGCTTTAGGAAAAAACAATGTAAATATTAGAGCAATTGCTCAAGGAGCATCAGAAAAAAATGTTTCAGCGGTAATACAAAACTCTGATTCAAGAAAAGCATTAAATACTTTACACGAACAGTTTTTTGAGGAAAATATAAAACAACTAAATTTATTTGTTACTGGTATAGGAAATGTTGGCGATAAATTTTTAGCACAATTACATCAACAAAAAGAATACTTACGTAATAACTTGAAGTTGAATGTTAGAGTAATAGGACTTTCGAATTCTACAAAAATGTTTTTTGATGAAAATGGAATTGATTTAAATAATTGGAAAACTAAATTATTAGATGAAGGTGAATCTACTGGTTTACACCCTTTTTTAAAAAAAGCCAAAAAATTCAATTTAAGGAACAGTGTTTTCATCGACAATACAGCTAACCAAGCTGTATCGCAAATGTATGAACACTACTTAGAAAATAATATTGCTGTTGTTACTTGCAATAAAATCGCATGTGCTTCTGATCTTAAAAACTATAAAAAACTCAAGTTTGTAGCCCAAAAATACAATGTCCCTTTTTTGTTTGAAACTAATGTGGGCGCTGGTCTTCCTATTATCGATACTTTAAAAAATCTTATTACCTCTGGAGACAGAGTCCACAAAATACAAGCAGTTTTGTCTGGTAGTTTAAACTTTGTTTTTAATAATTTTGATACATCAAATACATTTCATAGTGTAGTTTCAAAAGCTCAAAACCAAGGATTTACAGAACCTGATCCTAAAATTGATTTAAGTGGTATAGATGTAGCTCGTAAAATATTAATCTTAGCACGCGAAAGTGGTTATGAATTGGAGTTATCGGATATCCAAAATAACTCATTTCTTCCTAATGAAAGTTTATCAACTAATAATAATGAAGAATTCTATACTAGTTTAACAAAATTCGAATCACATTTTCAAGAAATATACAAGAATGCTCAAACTGAAAACTGTAGATTAAAATACGTTGCTGAATTTATAAATGGAAAGGCAAAAGTTGGATTGCAACATATTCCAGAAGGTCATCCTTTCTACAATTTAGAAGGAAGTGATAATATTGTCTTATTCTTTACAGAC
>JAHDDQ010000021.1:0-22969 GCA_020629275.1 Tenacibaculum sp.
AGTACTTTTGGGTTGAGTATTGATTTAAACAAAACTTCTTCTAGAAATTTTGACACTAAATACTAACTACTTATTAAATTAATAACCATATAATTACAAGCGTTGAATAATATATTGCAAGCATTGATTTATTAATATAACAATAACGTTTCTCATTTGCTTAATTCTAATTTTTTAATGTTATTTGTATACGTTTTACTACATTAAAATTGCAAAACTAAAGTCGCTAAAGCTATGAACGACTTTAAAAAATTATGGCATTATTTATTAAACAAACATACACAAGACTTTTCCTGTGTAAAAAACAATGTAATTATGAAAAAAATTATGCTGGGCATATTTATGTCCATTTCTCTAATTTCTTATTCACAAATCAATTTTGAGAACTCTTATCTGAAAGATTTTTTATTAACGAAAAATTCAGATTTGATGTCAGGTTATCATATACCTGAAGTTATTGATACAAATAATGACAATGAAATAGATAGTAGCGAAGCTAAAAACATTATCGATATTTCAATTAAAGGGTTTAACCCGACCCATAACTTGTTTTAACGATATTAGACATTTCACAAATTTAGAGACATTAATCATTACTAACAAACGCACCTGCTGGCTCCTTGAATACTATAAATTTAACAACAAACACTAAATTAAAAAAGCTATCATTACCCCCATTAGGAATCTCTTCTTTAAACCTAAAATTTAATACTCAATTAAATTTTTTAGTAGTTAAAGGTAATAACATCAATTCTTTAGATTTAACTAAAAATAGTAATCTGGAAGTTTTAGAAATTCATGCAAATCAATCGCCAATTTCTTATATAAATACCTCTAAAAATTTAGAACTTAAGAGACTTAAATTAACAGATTCCGGTATAAACTCTGTTGATATATCGAAAAACAATAAATTAACAGCTTTAAATATTGACCACAACCCTATCAATAACATTAATTTAAATGATAATTGTAATCTAGAGCAATTCACTTGTACAAATACAAATCTTAAAATTATCGATGCTAGAAATTCTAACCTTCATTTTTTTAAGGCTGGTAGATTAGATGTAATTGACACTGGGTTAACTTCTCCACTAAAACGAGTTTACCTTACTGGACAACCATTTGACAAGAATTCAGGGGAGCATTATAACTTTGAGTTTTATAATTGTCCAAACTTAGAGTTTATTTGCATTGATAACAAACATACTAATCTTGCTAGATTACAAATGAATAACAGCAGTCAATTAAATAATACTCAGATTAAAGGAAACAACCCTAATTGTGTAATTAGCTCTAATTGCGGGATTCCTAGCAATCCTAAAGTATGTGATGTTATTACTCCATGTCCAATAATTAATTTCCCAGATCCTAATTTTAAACAAGCGCTGTTAAACTTTACTCCAACAATAGATACAGATGGTGACGGAGAAATATGCATTGAAGAAGCTGAAAAAGTAAAATTATTATACCTTTTACCAACTGATAACGTGATTGATATTACTGGAATTAAATATTTTATTAATTTAGAAATTTTTTCAACTCAGGGTAGTAATTTACCCAATGTAAACTTCAACAATAATAAAAAATTAAGAATTTTAGCCCTTCCTGAAAGTAATGTGAAAAATATTTATGTCGATAATTGCACTAATTTAGAATCATTATCTGTTCCTTCGAATAAATTAAGTTCCATTGATATTAGTACTAATAATAGACTAAAAGAATTATACATTGATAATAATCTATTAAACTCAATCGATATCACGGAAAATATTCTGTTAGAAAGACTTTACATGAGTTATAACATAGAAATCAATACTTTAGACATTAGTAAAAACTCTATGTTGAAAGATATAAATATATCGGATACTGGTATGGCTCAGTTAAATATCACTAGTAATAACAGTAATCTTAATTCTATTAGAGCAAAAAACACTAAAATTGAAGAGTTAGATGTTAGAAATTGTGCATCTGTTAATCTTTTATCGCTAAAAAACAACAAGCTATTAAAAAGATTATTTTTAACAGGTAATCACAATTTTTATAATAGTGTTAATGACTTTACTGATATAGCAAAATTGGATATCATAAATTGTCCAAATTTAGAATTCGTTTGTGTAAAAGATGTACCTTTTTTTAGTGACATCCAAAGTTATATAAATACTGGTTTAGGGTACACCAACTGTACAGTAAGCACTAATTGTGACGCAGCACCTACTTTTACAGATTATTTTACATTATCTCCAAACCCAGCTTCTTCGTTTATTAAACTAACAAAACAACAAACGATAACAGCAACCAGTGCACAAATTTTAAATTATTCAGGACAAGTAATACAAACTGTTAATTTAAACTTTAGTACACTAGCTTTTAAACCTTTTGCTAACATTAATATTAATGCTTTAGCAGTGGGTAATTATATTATTCGTATTCCTACCAATAAAGGCACGTTAACTTCAACATTTATTAAAACATCTAATTTTCCTTTTAGGTAAATTATAAACTGTAATTTTATGTAGTAAAAAAGGCAATTGTTATATAACAATTGCCTTTTTTTATTATAACGGATAAAGTTATAAAACAATATTTCAATACTTTTTTTACTTAGTTTATATTTGTAGTACCAAAAGAAAAAGCAATGTCTGCAAAAAAAATAACAATAGCCATAGATGGTTTTTCATCCACAGGAAAAAGTACCTTAGCAAAGGAAATTGCAAAAGCACTAAATTATATTTATGTAGATACTGGTGCTATGTATAGAGCCGTTACGCTATATGCCATGCAGAATAAGTATGTAACGGGTGACAATTTTAACACAAAAGCACTAATTAACGACTTAAATGCTATTAAACTTAGCTTTAAATTTAATGAAGTCTTAGGGTTTGCTGAAATGTATTTGAACAATATTAATGTTGAAAAGGAAATTAGAACGATTGAAGTTTCTAAACTAGTCAGTAAAGTTTCTGCCGTTTCTGAAGTACGAAAAAAGCTTGTTAAAGAACAACAAGAAATGGGAAAAGATAAAGGTATAGTAATGGATGGTAGAGATATTGGAACCGTGGTTTTTCCTGAAGCTGAACTCAAACTTTTCATGACTGCTTCTGCAGATAGAAGAGCTATAAGAAGATACAAAGAATTGTTAGATCGTGGTGATGATGTTAATTATGAAGAAATTTTACAAAACGTACAAGAACGTGACCGATTAGATTCAACTCGAAAAGACTCACCGCTAACAAAGGCAGTTGATGCGATAGAATTTGATAATTCTGATATGGGATTGAAAGAACAATACGAAAGAATTATGAGTTTAGTAAACGACAGAATTAAGCAATAATTCTAAATTTCGCTACTGTTTTTACACTGATAGTTAAACGTCGTGAGATTTTAGTATTCTGTACTTAGTCCCGAAAAATTTCAAATACGCGATTCTCAGCGATTGTAAAAAAGACAAATCCTGATATTTTTTAAAATATCAGGATTTGTCTTTTTATTTACTATTTACTGTTCTTCTCTTATAGAATTTACAGCGTAATTACGCCATTTTTCTAAGCATTGTTTTATATCGTCTGGAATATCAGATTCAAATCTCATAAATTTACCAGTAGTTGGATGTTCAAACCCTAACGTTTTTGCATGTAATGCTTGTCTTGGTAAAATCTTAAAACAATTATCTACAAACTGTTTATATTTGGTAAATGTTGTTCCTTTCAAAATTTCGTTACCTCCGTAACGCTCATCATTAAAAAGTGTATGTCCTATATATTTAAAGTGTGCTCTTATCTGATGTGTTCTTCCTGTCTCTAATTTACACTGCACTAAAGTTGCGTATGTAAATCGTTCTATAACTTTAAAATGTGTAACTGCTGGCTTACCAAACTCTCCTTCAGGAAACACAGTCATTTGTAATCTGTTTTTTAAGCTTCTCCCTATATGTCCTTCGATTGTTCCTTCATCATCTTCAACATTTCCCCATACTAAAGCATAATATAGTCGTTCAGTTGATTTATTAAAAAACTGTCTAGATAAATGTGCCATCGCAAACTCTGTTTTTGCCACAACTAATAGTCCACTTGTATCTTTATCAATTCGATGCATCAAACCAGGTCGCTCATTACTATTCTTCGGTAAATTTTCAATATGATGTATTAATCCATTTACCAATGTTCCCGAATAATTTCCATGTCCAGGGTGAACTACCATCCCAGCTTCTTTATTAACAACCATAACATCATCATCTTCATAAACGATATGTATCGGAATATCTTCAGCAACTAATAAGTTTTCATGTGGAGGATAAGCCAATACAACTTTTACAACATCATTAGGTTTTACTTTGTAATTGGACTTAACAGCAATGTCATTCACCAATATATTTCCTGCTTTTGCTGCTTGTTGAATTTTGTTTCTTGTAGCATTTTCAATGAAATTCATTAAAAATTTATCCACTCTCAAAGGCTCCTGACCTTCTTTTGCTGTAAACCTGTAATGCTCATATAAATCAGCACTTTCTTGAAGTTCGTTATTCTCCTCCTGCATTCTCAATCGTATTATTAAAATTTTTAATTTCCTCTTCCGTCTCCTAAAACAAGGTTTATAACTGATTTTTTTGGAAGCTTGTCTCCTAACCCAACCTGAACCTTTTCATGCTTTAATCCTCGTACTACATTTTTCCCTAAATCTGGTACCCAAGTAACTTCTTTACCTACTACAAAACCAATAGATCGTAAATGTGTTGTTGCTTGTCTTCTTGTTTTACCATTTAAATCTGGTATAGCAACATCTCTATACTTAGAAGGATTTAAAGTCAAATATATTTTTCGTTTTTGCTTTACAAAATCTCCTGCTTCTGGATCTTGTTCTATAACTGATTTTTTAGGAAATTCAGGATTATAGCTCGCACTGTCTATCACTACAAAATCTAAACTAAGTTCTTTTAGTTGGTTTTCCGCTTCAGCTATACTCATCTTCTGCAGGTTTGGTACTTGAATTTTCTGATCGTGATTAGTTGTGTATCCTAACCACCATTGTAACATGAAAACAAAAAGAAGCAATCCTACGATAGCTATTGCTAACTGAATAAGAAATGTTTTACTCTTTAAAAATTGAAATATACTCATATCGATTTTTTTGTTAAGACTCGGCAAATTTACAGTAAAAATATCACTAATTTTAAAACTTAAAATTTTAAACTGCTTTTTTTGGTAAGTTTGTAGTATTAAACATCAAAAATGAAAAAAAACATAGCTATTATAATGGGTGGATATTCTTCTGAAGTAGACATTTCACTCAAAAGTGGACAGGTAGTCTACAAAAATCTTAATAGAGATAAGTACACACCATATCAAATTCATATTGTAAAAGAAGGCTGGTTTTTCGTTGATGAAAGCAAAGAAAAATTTCCTATAAATAAACACGACTTTTCGGTACATTATAAAGGGGCTAAAATAACCTTCGATTGTGTTTTCAATGCAATACATGGTGCACCTGGAGAAAATGGTGTTATACTTGCGTACTTTGATTTAATTAATCTGAAGTATACCTCTGCCCCATTTTATCAAATGGCTTTAACGTTTAATAAACGAGATACTTTAAGTATTCTTAAAAAATATAAAATTCCCACAGCTAGTTCGGTTTATATTAACAAAGGAGAAACTATAAACACAAAAGATATAGTTGGTACTGTTGGACTCCCTTGCTTTGTAAAACCTAATAATGCAGGTTCTAGCTTTGGAATTTCAAAGGTACATACTGAAGAAGATCTTTTACCCGCAATTGAAATCGCTTATAAAGAAGATGAAGAAATATTAATTGAAAGCTTTTTAGATGGAAAAGAAGTTTCTGTGGGCGTAATAAATTACAAAGGAAATGATATTGTTTTACCCATAACTGAAATTGTTTCGGAGAATGATTTCTTCGATTATGAAGCAAAATACTTGGGAAAATCTCAAGAAATCACTCCTGCACGTTTATCCGTTGAAGAAAAACATAAGGTTGAAACTATTGCCTTAAAAGTTTATAAAGCTTTAAATATGAGTGGCTTTTCAAGAGCTGAATACATCTTAGTAAATGGAATTCCACATTTTCTCGAAATAAATACAGTCCCTGGACTTACCGAAGAGAGCATTTTACCGCAACAAGCTAAAGAAGCAGGTATATCATTACCTGAATTATTTGATAATGCAATTACCTCGGTCTTTTAATTATTTTTCAAGCAACTAAAACAACCCTATAATTACTTATTATGAAGCGAGCAATTTTTCCTGGATCTTTTGATCCGATTACTCTTGGCCATTTTGACATTATTCAACGAGGCGTAACTTTATTTGACGAATTAATTATTGCTATTGGTATAAATGCTGATAAAAAATACATGTTCCCTTTAGAAAAACGAAAGCAATTCATAGAAGAAGTTTTCAAAAATGAACCTAAAATAAAAGTGGTTACTTACAAAGGGTTAACTGTAAATTTTTGTAAAGAGATTGATGCACAATTTATCTTAAGAGGACTACGAAATCCTGGAGATTTTGAATTTGAAAAGGCTATTGCACATACTAATCGTAAATTATCTGAAATAGAAACTGTATTCCTGTTAACTTCATCAGGCAAAAGTTATATTTCCTCTTCTATTGTTAGAGATGTTATTCGTAATAATGGGGATTATACAGGTTTAGTTCCAGACTCTGTAAGAGTTTAATAAGAAAATTAGAAGCTATGAAAAAAATAATACTATTAATTTTAATATTACTAAACCTAAAATCATTCTCTCAAAATTATAAGGCAGGTGATACCATCTATTTTAAAAAGAGATTGGTCACTTCCAAAAATAATGCTGATTTTTATGCTATTTTGAAAGGAAAAGCATTTGTTAGAAAAAAATTGCTATATAAGATGGATGGTTATAAGCTAGATAAAGACTCCACATCCTTTTACAAATATGATACATATTATTGTATTGATCCTACTGCCATATCTTCTTCAAATTTTAAACATACTTATTACTACAAAAATGGGAAAAAATCTTCCGAAGGCTATAAGCAGAATAACAGAATTTATGGTAAATGGAGTTATTGGTATAAAGACGGAAAAAAAATGGCTGAGCGTTTATTCCATAAACACAAGGCCTTAGCTAAAAAAAGAATAGAGCCCGAAATGATTTCTTATTGGAATTGCGATGGAATCAAAACAATAGATAATGGTACTGGTTCTTACATATTTAAAAAAGATTCCGTAGTAATTAGAGGCACATATAAAGATCGTAAGAAACATGGAACTTTTGTTTGTTTTCATAATAATGTAAAGAAATATGAAGAAACTTACAAAAGAGGTAAACTAAAAAAAGGGTTAAGTTGGGATAATAAAGGAAAGAAGTATTCATACAAACAAACGCTTGTAAATCCTAGATATCCAGGAGGTGAAAAAGCAATGCGAAGACACATCGCAGAAAATTTCATAATTCCTAAATATGCTTATGAAAATGATATTTCGGGTAAAATAATCGTTTCTTTTAAAATCAAAGAAAATGGAGTTATTTCTGACGTTAATGTTGTAAAAAAAGTATGTCCTCCTTGCGACAGAGAAGCCATAAGAGTAGTTAAAAGAATGAAAAGATGGAAACCTGGTTATTCTAGAGGTAAAAAAGTTCGTGTTAATTATTTAATTCCTATACAATTCAATTTATAATGCTAAAAAAACTTCTTTCTTTCAGCCTTCTTATATTACTATTTTCATGTTCAAATACCACAGAAAAAGATTTTACTACACGCTTTGAAAAATCAAAAGGAACAGAAACTCCTACTTACTCAAATGTTATTTCATTTTATAAGAAACTAGCAAAAGCTTACAACGAAATTTCAGTATTTGAAATTGGTAAAACTGATAGCGGAAAACCGTTACACCTTACTGTATTTAATGCAGAAGGCAATATAGATATAACTAAAATAGCTACTTCTCCAAAAAATAGAATCTTAATTAATAATGGTATTCATCCTGGAGAATCTGACGGAATTGATGCTTCAATGTTATTATTGAGAAATATTGTACAAAATGATTCACTCAAGAAACTGTATAAGAATACTCTTATTTGCATTATCCCTGTTTATAATGTTGGTGGAGCTTTAAATAGAAATTCTCATACCAGAGCCAATCAAAATGGTCCTAAAGAATACGGTTTTAGAGGAAACGCCCGCAACTTTGATTTGAATAGAGATTTTATTAAACAGGATACTAAAAATGCAAGTGCTTTCTCTGAAATATTCCACATTGTAAATCCAGATGTTTTTATAGATAATCATGTAAGTAATGGTGCAGATTACCAATATGCTATTACACATTTATTTACCCAACACAATAAACTTGGTGGTAAGCTCGGGGTATTTTTAGAAACACAAATGCGGCCTTTTTTGGAACAATCGTTACAACAAAAAAACATTCCTATTACTCCATATGTAAACGTTTGGGGAACAACACCAGACAAAGGTTGGTCTCAGTTTATGGATTCTCCGCGTTATTCTACAGGTTATACAACACTATTTAACACATTTGGAATGATGGTAGAAACTCACATGCTGAAACCTTATAAAACTCGGGTAGAACAAACCTATGAACTTATGTTTTCCATGTTTGATTTTACGATTCAACATTCGAAAGAACTAAAAGAATTGAGAGCTAATGCGAAAAAAGATATTCTAAACCGTAAAACTTATCCTATTGCTTACAAAGTTGTAAAAGAAAATCCTACTATTTTTAACTTCAAAGGGTATGAAGGAGAATACATAAATAGCAAAGTAACCAACGGAAAAAGATTGTTTTACAACAAAAATAAATCGTATGAAAGAGATGTGAAGTATTACAATAACTTTACTGTAACAAAAGAAGTAAATATTCCAAAGGCGTATATCATTCCAAAAGGATGGTATAACGTCATAGAAGAATTAAAAAAGAACAAGATTCAATTTACTTCATTTAGAAGAGATACAATAATGAACGTTACAGTAAATCATATTAATAACTTCAAAACGGTACAATCACCTTTTGAAGGACATTATTTACATTACAATACTTCTGTTAATACTTCCACAGATAATGTGAAATTTTCTGCAGGTGATATTATCGTTGATACCAATCAAAATGGTATTCGCTACTTATTAGAAACTTTAGAAGCTGAAGCTGTAGACAGCTTTTTTAACTGGAATTTCTTCGATACAATTTTACAACGTAAAGAAGGCTTTTCTGGTTATGTTTTTGAAGATATTGCAGCACAATTTTTAAAAGATAACACGCTTATAAAAGCTGAATTTGATACGAAAATGAAAGCTGATACTTCTTTCGCTAAAAGTACAAGAGCTCAGTTAAACTGGGTTTATAAGAAAACTCCTCATTACGAAAAAGCACATATGAGACTACCTATTTTTAAAGTTTTTTAGATTTTAATCAATGAAAAATATTTTCCCTTTTTTACTTCTAATACTATTCATTTCACAATGTAATACTGTTAACACTTCAAAGAAAGATAAAATTGAAGAGGAAAACTTACTGCTGAATAAGAAGCTAAAAGACACCGTACAAATAAGCAGTAAAGAACGTGAGGTTAAATCTGCTATTGTAAATTTAAAAGGTTTTTCAAAAGACAGTTCATTCTTAGAAGTAGTAAAAGAATTAAATATCCCAAAAGAAAAAATTTATATTGATTTTGTAAGTAAAAAACAACTTTTATTTGAGCCCAACAAAACTGTTATTGTTATCCCTTTAAAAGACACATATGAGGATGAAGATCAGGTTTATATGAGTTCCCTTTATGTTCTTTTACTAAACAATGAAACAAATACCATTCTTGGTACATATCATCAAAAAGAAAATGAGGCTATTCTTGGAGAAATTGAAATTAAAAATATTAATATTTTAGATACCCAAATTTTTAAAATACACGATCACAATTTTTCCTTTGGTATTGAAACCGAAATAGATGGAGTCTCTATAGGAAAAAGTTTAACTATTTTTAATTTAGCAGATAAAAAGCTTTTAAAAGTTCATGATATAACAATCAGCGATACAGAAATAGCAGGTAGAACGATTGAAGATGATGAAAATGGAATTCCGTACAATCCTTATACAGCTAATTTTTCGATCACTGATACAAAGACAAATAATTATTATGACATTGAAGTTAAAGCAAAATATGTGTATTACTTTCCTAATGAGTATGTAAAAAATAATCTCAAAAAAACAATTACAGAGTCTTCATATCTCCTGAAATTTAATTCTGAGATCAATTCATATGAAAAAATAAAAATCAATTCTAATAAAGAAGATTTTCTATTCAAAAATAAGGAAGATAAAGCAGTACTTTTATCTAACTTCCTTTCTGTAAAAGGTCATGATGATTATTTAAATTATGATTTTAAAGAAGCCGAAGGTATTATTGTTAATGTTTCTAAAGTTTCAGATTTAATGAAGCTTTCAAAAGAAACCTGCGATTGGTTCTCCTACGTTTATATAAATAGTCACCCTATTTATGGTTGGGTAAGTGGTCATCATATTTATAAGATAAATGAAGAGTATATAACTACTTTTGATTATGATGAAAAATCATATTTTCTTTTTACTACTTCGAATTATGCAATGGGCACTGAATATGAAGGAGATTTGGTTGGTTGTCCTGTAAATTCTCCTATTGTTTTGGGCGTTGATTACTACGAATCAACTCTTTATCACGGACTTATTCATATGGATTTTAATGAATTATATCCTGAAGAAAGCTATCCGTATTTTGAATTAAAAAATGATGATGGAGCAACAGATAAAATTCAAGAAACAAAAAAAACTGAAGAAGGAAATGCGATTGAACTTACCATTCTAAGAACTTATCAAGAAGGTGGCGCCATTTTAAATGTAGTTTTATATGAAAAGATTTTTTCTTCTAAAGATGTAAAATACTTTGCCACTATAACAAGTAAAAAAGAGCTTACAGAAGAAGAACTACAGCAAATTAAAAATAATAATTAAGCAATTATCAAGTACGAAAAAGCTACTTGATTTACTTTATATAAATAGTCTAAAAAGAATTATGAAGAAACCGTATATATACCTCATTTTATTTTTAACAGGGTTATTTAGTTGTAAAAGTCAACGTTCACAAGAAGTTGATGAAATGATTAAAAAGATCGATCAAAAAGTAGAATTTAACTACAAGACTAAGAATAACATCCGTTTTGATGATTTAATAATAAGGTTGCCCTATATTGAATCTTCAGAAATTGAAAAACTAGCTACCATTATAAACGAGAAAAAAATAGAAAAAGAACTATTTAGTAGCTTTTACAGTAATTTTAGTGTTGATGAAATCAAATTACTTTTTCAGCAAACTCAACTCAATAATACAAATAGAAACCCTTTTTTAAGTTCAGAAGAAAAAAATAATCATGTTGTCATTTCTGAAAGCTTAATGACGAAACGTAAAGAAATCTATAAGGAAATTTACGAAAAAGATTCTGATAGATTTAATCGTTTTAAAAAAGAGTTCTTCCTATTAGAGGCTAAGAATTATGAAATAGCTAAGCAAAAAGAGACAAAAAACACCACAAAAAATATTCTAAAGTATCAACAAGTCAATCGCCCTGACGGTTTTTACGAGGTTATAGAAACGAACAACAGTACAACTCGAACTTCTCCTTTAAAACTGGTTAAAAAAGCCTCTTTGAGTTTCAAATACAACTATATTCAATCGGCTAAAGTAATAACAACTGAATATAGCGGTTTTAATTACGTTATAGAAATCGTTTTCAATACTCCAGGTGCTAAACGTTTTTACAAGTTAACAAAAGATAATATAGGTAAACCATTAGCTATTGTCGTAAATAAAGAAATAATTTCTGCCCCTATCGTTAACGAAGCTATCGAAGGAGGTAAAATAAGCATCAGTGGTAATTTTACCTTAGAAGAAGCTAAAAGCATTACTAGTATCATTACCTCCAAAATATGAATAAGTTATGTTTTTTTATCTTAAATATCATATTTGTAAAAGCTGCATTTTCTCAAGATTCTATTCCCGAATTTAAAACAGTTCAAAACGGAAAAAAGGCGTTATTCGTAAAGGAAAAACAGCTAACAAGAGGGTTATTTGAAAGTGGATCTTGCTACAATGGTGCATGCAGAGCTAATAAAGATGGTATAATTGGCTTCTTAAATTATAATGGAATTGAGATAGTTCCTTTTAAATACAAGAATGCATATGTATTATCTGAAGGATTAATTGCTGTTTTTAATGGATCTAAATGGGGATTTATTGATGATAAAGGAGTTTTAAAGATACCTTTTTCATTTTATAATGTTTCAAATTTTAACGAAGGACTCAATCCAGTTCAAGTAAATCAAAACAATACATTAAAATACGGGTTCATTAATACAAAAGGGGAATTTATAGTAACAGCTAAATACGATCATGCCAATCATTTTTACGATGGGTATGCTGCTGTTAGATTAAAAGATAAATGGGGATTTATAAACATTAAAGGAAAGCCTATTACTCCTTTTAAATATTGTAATGTAGAGAACTTTAAAAATGGTGTGGCTAAAGTAGCTGTTAACTGTAACTTCAAAGTATCTGACGATGTTGGTATCGAAACAAACGATACTGGTTTTGTAAATACAAAAGGAATTGAGATAATATTCCCAAAATATAAACGTGCTCGCAGATGGTCTCAACAGGATTTTATAGAAGTTGAAGGTTCCGATGGTGTTGCTTTGTATAATTTTAAAGGTGAAAAAATCATTCCTTTTCGCTCTTATCATTCAATAAACGGCTATGATAAAACCTCAAAACTTATTCGAGTATCTAAATACAACGACGAATTGGGCTACACCAACGGTTTTGTAAATAGGAAGGGAGAAGAAATAATTCCTTGCTTATACAACTTTAGCTCTAATTTTATTGATGATTTAATTTATGGTAGTAAAGCATATACATCAAAAGAAAGAGACGATAAGAACTTAAAGTATAATGAAAATAAAGGAGTATTGAATTCTAACGGAGCTATTATTCTACCATTTATATTCGAAAAAATAGCGGTACTAAAAAACGGCTATTTTAGAGTAAAAGGCAGCAATCTTAAAGAAAATAGCAAGTATGGTTATTACACAAAATCAGGTAAACTTCAACTCCCTTTATTATATGATTATGCTACTGATTTTTCTAAAAATGGCTTTGCTATGGTTAAGGAAAATGGATACTATAAATTCATTGATATTCTAGGAAACATAATTAGCACACCTAAATATGATGAAATTGATCCGTACATTTTTAATGATTTAACAGCTGTTAAAAAAAATAATAAATGGGGATTTATAAATGCAAAAAATAAGGTTATTATTAATTTCAAATTCGATCAGGCCAATAGATTTCATAACGGATTAGCTAAGGTTATTGTTAATAAAAAACATGGTTTTATTAATACCGAAGGAGTAGTTATTATTCCTATTAAATTTGACAAAGCAAATTACTATTTTACTGATGAGCTTGAAGAACTGATCTTGGACGGCAAAAAATATTATTTTAATAAGCAAGGAAAGCAAGTATATGATAAAGAACTTATAAAGAATAATGGCTATTAATAATTTACAGTATATTCAACATACCCTTAATGCAAAGACCATTACGATAAATCCACTAGTCACTTCTTCTACCTTTTTACAAATGGGTAAAATCCTAGAAGCTGCTTATAATCGTGTAATTTTTAGTAAAAAAAATTAAACATCAGATTCTTCATTTCTATAAATTTTTAGTTTTTAAAAAAAGGAAACACATGGAGAATTAATATTCCAAAAACACAGGAGCTAACTTTATTCTAGGCTTCCTTCTTATCGTTTTAATGATAGTACTTTACTCATCAAAAGAAAATATTCACCTCAAAAATTATTACTAGTACTCATATTTTAGCCATATGCACTTTACCTTTTATCTTTTTTTGTTTTTATGGTCTCACGAAAAGAACTTTGTGCATCTCCAGCATTCTTGCGTGCAAAGAAAAAATCAATCAATAATAGCTTAACCATTTAAGTAATATTTAACCTAAAATGTATTCCATGTATTTTTAAGAAGAAATAACTCTTCCTAAAATAATACTTTAAAGAAGCTTGTTGTAAATTCGTTATTATGAGTAATCAAATTGAAAATATAATCTTCTCACGATTTGTAACACAACCCATTCCCTTTGAATTTATTACAATTAAGGAATTATATAAACGCTGTAAAGAAAATGTATATGACTTATCTATACCGCACAGAATAGCTTTTAATGCGCTTATTATTATTACACAAGGAAGAAGCTTTCATGATGTTGATTTCAAAAAAACTACATTGTCGCCTGGAACAATTTTACCGCTATCAAAGAATCAGGTTCATGCGTTTAATAAAGAACTTCATGTTGAAGGTTATATTATTTCTTTTGAAGAAAACTTCATAACAGAACACATTAACGAAACAAGCTTATTCCATTTTCTACATATTTTTGATACACCTATTATTACAGTAAGTGAGGAAAATACAGCTGTTTTAATGCCTTTTTTAAATATTTTAAAGGCGTTACATAACGATTCTAATAGCAATATGAAAGGTGAAATTATTAATGCTATCTTAATGGCTTTATTGTTTCAGATAAAAAGGCTTTCTTCATACCAAAATGAAATATACGAAACTAAGCGATTTAAAGATTTTATTCGTTTTAAGCAATTAATCAAGGAACACTATCACGAGAGTCATAACGTAAAAGAATATGCCAAAAGACTTTCTGTTTCCTATAAATACCTCAATGATATTTGTAAACAAATTACCAATAAGACCGCTAAAACATTTTTAGATAATTGGTTGTTACTAGAAATAAAAAGGAATATTTTAGAAGATAAATATTCTTCACAAGAAATTGCATTTAAAATGGGATTTAATGAGCCTTCTAATTTCATTAGGTTCTTCAAAAAATTTACGAATAGTACACCTAATCAATTTCTTCTTAGTTTAAAAAAATAATTACCACAGTTACATATTGACCATTTTAAATATACAATTGATAATTTAAAATAAGCTACTAAACGGATATTTGTATTCATTAAAATAACAATTTGTAAAAAGCTTAATTTAAAATGAAAACTACAAAAATTATATATTGGGTTACTACTGGGTTATTATCCACTTTATTTATAATGGGTGCATTAATGTATCTTTTCAACTATTCAAGAGCTGAAGGTTTTTTCGTCAATTTAGGATTTCCTACTTGGATTATTTATCCATTAGCAATACTCAAAATTTTAGGTGCCTTTAGCATTCTTAGTAAAAAATCTTTATTTCTTAAAGAGTTGGCTTATGCTGGGTTTCTATTTGACGCAACTCTAGCTTTTTTGCTCATTTAATGGTCTCTGATGGCGAATATTTACCTTCTATTATGGCATTATTATTAACCACTATTTCGTGGTTTTATGATCGAAAATTTTATGGTTCTTATACTCAAACTTTAATTAATAAAAACTAATTATGATGAAAGACGAATCTGAATTAATTTTAAAAAATGTGATTAAACGTCTAATAAAAGCTGGAACAACTTTTAATATTGAAGAATTAAATCATATTTACCATAAAGATCTAAACGTTATCATGATAAATAAAAATGGAGATAAAACGATATCAAATAAAGAGGACTTTAAACGTTTATTTCAGGTAAAAAAAGATAATAATGATCAACCTTTAAATACATGGGTAAGATTTAATCACTTTAGCACTAACGATAATAAAGGTCATGCTATTCTTACTAGAAAAGTAAATTTAACAGGTAAAGAAGAGAAAATCGTATTGAGTATTGATTTTATTAAAACCAATACTAATTGGCAAGTAATTAGAGAAGTTATTTTCATGTAAGAAGACCATACTAAAAAATAAAAAACTCCCAAAATGGGAGTTTTTTATTTAAAATTTATATTCGTGCAATGGTTTTGGAAAAGCTTCTGGATTTTCTGCTAGATGATATCTAGGGTCATCTACATCTTCTACAATTACATCATGAAATTTATCGCTCGCTTTATACATTAAAACCTTGCAATCTTCACTCAAATGTTTCAACTTAATCTTTTTTCCTGCTGCTTGATATTTCTCTACCAAAACAAATAATGCTTCTAATGCTGAATGATCAGAAATTCTACTTTCTACAAAATCAATTTCAACGTTTTCAGGGTCATTTTTTATATCAAACTTTTCATTGAATGCTGTAATACTTCCAAAAAATAATGGTCCCCATATTTCATAAACTTTAGTTCCATCTTCCTTCATACGTTTACGGGCTCTAATTTTTTTAGCATTCTCCCAAGAAAATGACAATGCTGAAATAATAACACCAACAAAAACAGCAATCGCTAAGTCAAAAAATACTGTTACTGCAGATACAATGATTAAAACAAATGCATCTGATTTCGGAATTTTTTTCATAATTCTAAAACTAGACCAAGCAAACGTTTCTATAACCATCATAAACATTACACCTACTAAAGCAGCTATAGGAACTTGTTCAATATATTTATCGGCAAATAAGATAAAAATTAACAATGTTACTGCCATGGTAACGCCTGATAATCGTCCTCTTCCGCCTGCATTAATATTAATAACAGTTTGTCCTATCATTCCGCAACCACCAGTTCCTCCAAACATACCGCTTAAAATATTTCCTGCTCCTTGCGCTACACACTCTTTATTTCCATTTCCTCTAGAATCTGTTAATTCATCAACTAAATTCATCGTCATTAATGTTTCTATTAAACCAACGGAAGCTGCCAAAAATGCATAAGGCGCTATGAACTTTAACGTATCTAAATTAAAGGGTAAATGACTCCATAATTCAAAGATATTCATCTTTTTTGATAATTCATCTAAACCATTCAATCCAGCTCCCCCTCCATCTCGAATGAAATCACCAACATTAATTGATTGTAATCCTCCGAAAATAGAAATTAATGTAACAATTAAAATAGCTGTAAGTGCCGCTGGTACTTTCTTCGTAATTTTTGGCAATCCCCAAACAATTAACATGGTTAATAAAACCAAACCAATCATGGTGTATAAGGTTGTACCTTGCATTAAGGACTTCATTACACCACTATCTTTTACCGAATAAAAACCTTCATCAGTAATATTAAAAACTACTTTTTTAGTATTTATATCAAAAACTTGTCCTTCTGAAATTAAAAAAACCTCTTTATTAGTACTTGCATTTTTAACTGATCTTCCATCGATAGTGAATAATACTGTTCCTGAAGTTAAATCTTTTACCTGATTGTCAACAACAGTATACATTAATTCCTTAGACTCGGTTTTACGCATGTTTTCACCAAAGAAATCTTTTTTATTTTCTTTGAACATACCTAATTGTGCCATAAAAATTACAATGGCAAGTCCATTAACAAACCCCATCATTACAGGATGTGGAATTAATCTCACAAACTTTCCTAACTTAAACACACCTGCCAGTACTTGAATAATTCCCATCAGTACAACTGCTGCCAATAAATAGAAATACCCCATATTTTCAACAGGCTGATCAAATAATAATCCTTTGGCATGCCCTTCTTGAATCATGTGAACAAAAATAACAGCTACTGCTCCAGCTGCACCAGATATTAATCCTGGTCGACCACCGAAAATAGCAGAAATAATTCCTACTACAAAAGCTCCAAAAAGTGCTACAATTGGACTTATTTGAGCCACGAAGGCAAAAGCAACAACTTCAGGTATCATTGCTAAAGAAACCGTTATTCCTGCTAACGTATCATCTTTAACGTTAATCTTCTTATTTCTAATGTATTTCATCATAATAATAACACTCTTTTCTAAAAGTTGGCAAATGTAAAGATAATTTTATTCATATACTTTTATGTTTCATGAAGTTTAATTTTGTGTGCTTGTTTTTTTGCTTTAATTTTACGGTGTAATCTATCAAGCAAATTTGATAGCAAAATGAGCAGAAAAACACTACTTACATTTATAGAAATTGATATTATTCTGCATCGATTAGCTTGTCAGCTAATTGAAAACCACAATGATTTCTCTAATACAGTTTTAATAGGTTTACAACCAAGAGGTACGTATTTAGCACAACGATTAGCTGAATTACTAGCAAATAAATATCATATAAAAGAATTAAAACTAGGGCTATTAGACATTACATTTTACCGTGATGATTTTAGAAGAAATGATGAGCCTTTAGAAGCAACACCTACAACTATCGATTTTCTTATCGAGAATAAAAAAGTAGTTATTATTGATGATGTTTTATATTCTGGTAGAAGTGTAAACGCTGCATTAACGGCTTTACAAACTTTTGGAAGACCAAAAAACGTAGAATTATTGGTGCTGGTTGATCGTCGTTTTAGTAGACATTTACCAATACAGCCAAATTACAGAGGTAGACAAGTTGATGCTATTAATGAGGAGAAAGTAGTTGTGCATTGGAAAGAAACACACCAGAAAGACGAAGTGTACTTGGTACAAAAACAAGCTAAGAGCAATTAATAATGAAGGAGTTAAGTGTAGAACATTTATTAGGTATTAAATATTTAAATAAAAATGACTTAGAGCTCATTTTTGAAACTGCAACTCACTTCAAAGAAGTTATTAATAGACCCATAAAGAAAGTTCCTTCTTTACGTGATATTACTATTGCAAATTTATTCTTTGAAAATAGTACACGTACCAAATTATCATTTGAATTAGCCGAAAAACGTTTATCCGCAGATGTTATTAACTTTTCAGCAGGACAGTCTTCTGTAAAGAAAGGAGAAACCTTAATTGATACCGTAAACAATATTTTAGCAATGAAAGTTGATATTGTTGTTATGCGTCATTCTAGTGTAGGTGCTGGAGTTTTTTTATCTCAACATGTGGACGCCAAGATTGTTAACGCAGGAGATGGTACACATGAACATCCTACTCAAGCTTTACTAGATAGTTTTTCGATGCGACAAGCGTTAAACTCAAATCTTAAGGGGAAAAAGGTAATCATTGTTGGTGACATTCTACATTCCAGAGTTGCTTTATCTAATATTTTTGCATTACAATTACAAGGTGCAGAAGTTAAAGTCTGTGGCCCTACTACATTAATTCCTAAATATATTGAAAGTTTAGGTGTTGGTGTAGAAACTAATCTTAAAAAGGCTTTAGAATGGTGTGACGTAGCGAATGTTTTGCGCGTACAACACGAACGAATGGCTATAAAATATTTTCCTTCAACCAGAGAATACACACAACTTTTTGGCATAAATAAAGAAATATTAGATAATCTTGGCAAAGATATTGTTATAATGCATCCAGGTCCAATTAACAGAGGTGTTGAATTAACAAGTGATGTAGCCGATAGTAAACAATCCATAATACTCGATCAAGTAGAAAATGGAGTTGCTGTTAGAATGGCGGTTATTTATTTGTTAGCACAACAGATTAAACGATAATTTATGAACGTTGAAATTAAGGATGATTTTATTCTATTCTTATCAGAAGAAAATACTTTTGATGAGTTTATCGAATACTTTACAAATCAACATACTAAATTTGCAGAAAACAATATAATTATATACCTTTCATCGAAACTTACTCTAGATGAAAAACATGTTTCATTATTTTTGAAATATGCTGATCATCATCAAGATAATGGTACAACTTTTGTTATAGTTTATTCAAATATTGATGTTGATAGCTTTCCTGAGTCATTTAATATAGTTCCTACTTTGCAAGAAGCAGAAGATGTATTAGAGATGGAAAATATTCAGCGAGATTTAGGCTTTTAATAATTATAATCCCCTTAGTGTATGGTAAAAAAAATACTTTTTATCTCGTTTTTGATTGTTTCTTCATTTGCTTTTTCGCAGGAAAAATCAATTCAAAAACTTACGGCTTCACCAAATCCGTTTATTAACTCAACTACAATAACATTCAACTCAACCAATAAACAAGATGTTTTTATTCGTATAAAAAATGTACTAGGGAAAACAGTATTTTCTCAGCGAATTACAGTTCAAAACGGAAAGAATGAACTTTCTTTCAATCGTAATTCATTGAAATCTGGTATGTACATTTATGCGATACAAACAAAAAAAGGAATTATTTCTAAACGTTTTGTTATTCGATAAATACATGAGTTTACAAGTTACAATTTTAGGTTGTCATTCAGCAACACCAAGAGTTAATGCGCATCCAACTGCACAATATCTTCAAATTAATAATAAACATTTTCTTATTGATTGTGGAGAAGGCACTCAGCGACAGATGCGAAAATATAAAGTTGGTTTTTCAAAAATCAATCATATTTTTATATCACACCTCCATGGTGATCACTTCTTTGGTTTAATTGGATTACTTTCTACGTTTGGTCTTTTGAATCGTGAGAAAGAGCTTCATGTATTTGGACCTGTAGGAATTAAAGAAATAACGTTATTACAACTCAAAATTTCAAAATCTCACGTTCGATATAAAATTGTTTTTCATGAATTATCTTCTTTTGAGAGTGAGTTAATTTATGAAGATGATAAGGTAGAAGTACATACTATTCCTTTAGATCATAGAGTATATACCAACGGGTATTTATTTAAAGAGAAACCTAAACCACGTAACTTGCACATAGGTAATATAAAACAGTATGATGAAATTGAAACCTGTGATTATCATAATTTGAAAGCAGGTAAAGATTTTATACTTACATCTGGTGAGATTGTTCCAAATACAGAGTTAACGATTGCGCCTGAAAAGCCCAAAAGTTATGCCTTTTGTAGCGATACAATGTATAAGCCGGATATTGTTCCTATTATAAAAAATGTTGATGTTTTATATCACGAGGCTACTTTCTTAAAGGATTTAGAAGATCTGTGCGTAAAAACAAAGCATTCTACCGCTGAGCAAGCGGCTACAATTGCTAGAGATGCCAATGCTCAAAAGCTTATTATCGGACATTATTCCAGTAGATACAAAAATTTAGAGCTTTTTAAACAAGAAGCGCAAACTAAATTTAAAGACGTTAGTTTAGCAGAAGTTGGAGAAGTATACACATGTAAACCTAACTTAGTGCTCCAAAATTAAAATCAATATTTATTTCTTTAAAATCCACTATTTTGAAACTGGAATAAATCATTTATAATAAGCACATTACTAAATAATAACTATCTATTTCACATACTATTTATTCTTTTTTTATTGTTAATATATCGTTAAACTCTGTTAAATCAAGTAACGACATAGTACTATAAGCCGTCTTTATAGCATTGAAAAACTATTCAACGTTACGAGATGAAAAAATTATTACTATTATTTATTTTAACACTATCAGCAAATCTATTTGCTCAAATGAAGAAAGAAAATTTACCAAAACCAGGGAGTATTTCGGGTAAAGTGGTAGATAAAATTACAAACGAACCACTTCCATATGTAAATATTATTGTACGAGATAAAGCTAATAAAGTATTAACTGGTGGTATCACCAATGAAAAAGGCTTTTTTAATGTAACTAATATTCCTGAAGGTAAAAGCTTGGTTGAAATTCAATTTATCGGTTATAAAACGGTAAAAAAAGAGATTACAATCAATAGTAAAAAAAGAAAATTAAAATTAGGTGTCATTGCTATTTCTGAAGATGCTACAACTTTAGATGAAGTTGTTGTAAGAGCAGAAACTTCTACTGTTGTTCAGAAGGTGGATCGTAAAGTGATTAATGTAGGAAAAGATTTAACTTCTGCAGGAGCAACAGCCTCAGAATTACTTAACAATGTGCAGTCGGTTAGTGTTGACAGTCAGAGCGGAAATATTAGTTTGCGTGGTAACGAGAATGTTCGTGTTTTAGTTGATGGCAAACCTACCAATATACCTGCTGCTCAACTATTAAAACAATTACCTTCTACTTCTATAAAAAGTGTTGAACTTATTACAAATCCATCTGCAAAGTACAATCCTGAAGGGATGAGTGGTATTATAAATATCATTCTAAACAAGAATGCAAATATGGGGTTCAATGGATCTGTAAATACAGGTATTGAAACTGGTCATTATGTTCGCTACAACGGATCTACCAACATGAATTATAAAACAGGTAGTGTAAACTTTTTTGGTAATTATGGATTCAACGGTGGTGAACGTTATAATTTTGGTTTTGTAAACAGACCAGGTGTAAACTCACAAGATTTTGTGTTTAAAAATGATAACCAATCTCATTTACTTAAATTAGGAGCAGATATTTATATCAACGATAAGAATACATTCTCTTTTTACACCACACAAAATTGGTTTGATAGTAATGCTAATGGTCGCGCCTTAATTACTAATAATTCTGGAAATATTGTAAGTAATGCTCCAAATACTCAAGATTCTGATAATAAGAATCAAACATATAATATCAATTATAAGCACGACTTTGACGATAAAGGACATAATATAGAGTTTGAATCTACATATACGTTAAATGAGTCTCCTCAGCTTCTTAGAAATCGTGATTTACTTTTATTTCCCTCAGACAGAGATTATAAACTATTGAACTATTTCAACGACATCAATAATGTAGGGGAAAACATATTGATGAATTTAGATTATACAAACCCAATCTCTAAAAAAGGAAAGTTAGAATTAGGTCTGGAATACAGAACAAATTTTACAGATAACTCTAACGTTACAGATCAAGAAAGACTTCTTACTTCTGGTAATACAGTAATTGGTACCACTCCAATTGGAGATTCTGAATTTACTTATGATAGAAAAATTTATTCTGGTTATGTTAATTACGGACATAAATTTGGCAAAGTAACTATGCAGTTAGGTGCAAGGTTAGAACATTATGAAATTGAAGGTAATTTTACTGGATTAAACGACAGTTCCATATTGGAAACTAAAAAAGTTACAGATGAGATTTTCTCTGTATATCCTTCGGCATTTTTCACCTACAATCCATCTGATAAAAATCAATTTCAATTG
>JAHDDQ010000021.1:22979-47046 GCA_020629275.1 Tenacibaculum sp.
TATAGTAAAAGAGTTGATAGACCAAGTATTCAACAAGTTAATCCTATTAGAGAATGGAGTACACCGTTAATCACATCTATCGGTAATGAAAACTTAGTACCTCAATTTACGAACTCTTTAGAGCTAAATTATACAAGAAAAATAAAAGGCGGATCTATTACCTTAGGAACTTTTTATAGAAATGTTAATGATGTTATTTCAAGAGTTACTTATAAAGATGACACAGATGTATCAGATACACGTCAAATACTTTCATTTCAAAACTTTGATGATACTAATGCTTATGGTTTAGAATTATCTTCAAGCTATAGAATTGCTAAATGGTGGAGAGCAAATGCTAGTATGGACTTTTATTCTCAGAAACAAATTGGTACAACCGATATAAACGACCCTAGTAACCGATTAGAAGTACAAAATGAAGTTTTTAACGCCAGACTAAGTAATAGTTTTACATTATCTAAAAAGCTTCGTTTACAATTATTCGCGATGTACAGAGGTGCTCAAAAAGATATTCAATGGGACGTTGATCCAATGTCTATGATTAATCTTGGAGCTAATTATTCAGTACTCGAAGGAAAAGGAAATATTACTTTCAGAGTTAATGATATATTTAATACAATGAGGTTTCAGTTCAATTCGGCCAATCCATTCATTCAAAATGGTCGTTTTAAATGGGAAAGTAGAACTGCTTATTTAGGTTTTAATTACAGATTTGGTGGTGGAAAAAATAAAGCTAAATCTCGAAGAAGAAGAGACAGTAACGAAAAACAAGGTGGTGGAGGTTTCTTTTAAGGGAAAAGAAACATATATAAATAGTGAACCCGAAGTATAGACTTCGGGTTTTTCTATTTAATCTTTATCATACTTATATTCATAAATCTCCCAGTTAATGTTTTTCCTGCATTTAAAACATACCTGATTGTAATATTTCATCATCTTTGTTTAAATTGTATGTTAAAATACCGGTTCCTCCCCACCAATCTTGGCTAGGTAAGTCTACAGATCCTCTTGTTAAATAACCTATTAAACTATTATTTCTAAAAGCCCCGATAATATACTTAGTGTCTCCTGCCGGCATATTGGAAGTAGATAACTCGGCTGCAATCATATATACACCAGAGTTTAAAACCTTAATTCTACCATTTCCGACAATAGTAAATACATCGGAGTCTAGAGATTGGACATGAGTATTATTTATTGGAAAATCAAAGTACGTATTGGTTGAGTTAGGTAAAGTATAACCTGAAGTTCTATTTAAAACAACAGATTTCAGTGAGCTTGAAGCATCAATTCTAAGCCATGAAGATCCGTTAAACTTGTATATACCATCATCACTAGTATTGTAAACTAAACTTCCAGTATTTGGGGTTGAAATTCCTAACATTTCAGTAGTTGTTACTTTAGGTAAGGTAAAAATCGCATCTCCATCTATTTGAGAGAAAGTGATTTCAACTACAAAGCATAAAAAAAAGCATAAACTAGACTTAAGGAAAAAATTCATCATCAAATATTTTCCGCTAATTTATGCTTTTTCTTTTTTTAACTGAGTATTTATTTATTCAAGTACATCTTTCTTCTCGAATATAAATCGTAGAATTGATCGTCTCTTAAATTATCAATAAATAAAATACTTTCCCCAGTACTTTTCATCTCAGGTCCTAAATTTTTATTCACATTAGGAAACTTATTGAAAGAAAAAACAGGTTGTTTTATTGCGAACCCTTCTAACTGAGGATTGAAGTCAAAATCTGTAACCTTTTTATCTCGTAACATTACTTTGGTAGCATAGTTCACATAAGGCTCTTTATATGCTTTTGCTATGAAAGGAACCGTTCTTGAAGCTCGAGGATTAGCTTCAATAATGTATACTTTATCGTCTTTAACTGCAAACTGAATGTTAATCAAACCTACTGTATCTAGTGCTAGAGCAATTGTCTTAGTATACTCTCTAATTTGTTCTAGTACTAATTCACCTAAGTTAAAAGCAGGTAACGTTGCATTTGAATCTCCAGAATGAATTCCACAAGGCTCAATATGCTCCATTATTCCAATAATATAAACATTTTCTCCATCGCAAATTGCATCTGCTTCTGCTTCAATTGCACCTTCTAAATAATGATCTAATAACAGTTTATTATTAGGTATTTTGCGTAGTAAGTCTACTACATGTTCTAATAATTCTTCTTTATTGATAACAATTTTCATTCCTTGACCTCCTAATACATAAGAAGGACGTACTAAAATTGGAAAATCCAATTCATCAGCCAATGCTAAAGCTTGATCAGCATTTTCTGCTACTCCAAATTCTGGATAAGGAATATTATTCTCTTTTAATAAGGTTGAAAAGCTACCTCTATCTTCCGCTAAATCTAATGCTTTATAACTAGTCCCTATGATAGGAATACCATATCTATCTAATTTTTCAGCTAGTTTAAGTGCAGTTTGCCCACCTAATTGTACAATTACACCTTCAGGTTTCTCATGCTTTATAATATCGTAAATATGTTCCCAAAATACAGGCTCGAAGTATAACTTATCAGCAGTATCAAAATCTGTTGAAACCGTTTCAGGATTACAGTTTATCATGATTGTTTCATAGCCACATTCTTGAGCTGCATAAACACCATGAACACAACAATAATCAAATTCAATTCCTTGTCCGATTCTGTTTGGACCAGATCCTAATACAATAATTTTTTTCTTGTCAGAAACTTTACTTTCGTTATCCACAAATTTCTTACCATCGGCAGTCTCAATTTCTTGTTCGAATGTTGAATAGTAATATGGCGTCTGTGCTTTAAATTCAGCGGCACATGTATCTACTAATTTGTATACACGTTTAATATTTAATTCTTCACGTTTCTTGTATACTTCACTTTCTAAACATTCAAGCATGTGAGCTATTTGTCTGTCTCCATATCCTTTTTGTTTAGCTTCTAAAAGTAAATCTCGATCTAAAGTATCAATAGTATATTTTGAAATCTCTTTCTCTAGATAATATAATTCTTCATACTGCTTTAAAAACCACATGTCAATTCTTGTGATTTCATGTATTTTAGTTAAAGGAATTCCTAATTGAATAGCGTCATAAATTGCAAAAACTCTATCCCAAGACGCGTTGGTAAGTTTATCTATAATTTGGTTATAATCCTTGTAACTCTTACCATCAGCCCCAATACCGTTTCGCTTAATTTCAAGAGACTGTGTAGCTTTATGAAGCGCTTCTTGGAAAGAACGACCAATTCCCATTACCTCACCTACTGCTTTCATTTGTAAACCTAAAGTTCTATCCGAACCTTCGAATTTATCGAAATTCCATCTAGGTATTTTTACAATAACATAATCTAATGTAGGCTCAAATAATGCAGATGTAGATTTTGTAATCTGATTGTCTAATTCATCTAAAGTATATCCAATAGCCAATTTAGAAGCAATCTTTGCAATTGGATATCCTGTTGCTTTACTTGCCAATGCCGATGAACGTGAAACACGTGGATTGATTTCAATTGCTATAATATCTTCCTTTTCATCTGGAGAGACAGCAAACTGAACATTACATCCTCCTGCAAAATCACCTATACTACGCATCATTTTTATCGCCATATCACGCATTCTCTGATACGTTTTGTCAGAAAGTGTCATTGCTGGTGCTACGGTAATAGAATCTCCTGTATGAATCCCCATAGGATCCATGTTTTCAATAGAACAAATAATTACTACGTTATCATTATCGTCACGTAATAATTCTAGTTCATATTCCTTCCACCCCATCATGGCTTTGTCTATCATTACCTCATGAATTGGAGAAATCTCTAATCCTCTAGATAATAATTCTTCAAAATCTTCTTCATTATATACGATAGCTGCTCCTGCTCCACCTAATGTAAAAGAAGCTCTAATACAAAGTGGAAAACCAAATTCTTGTGCAACTTCTTTTCCTTTTAAAAACGAAGTAGCTGTTGCTTGTGGAGCCATAGGAATTCCTATTTCTTCCATTAACAAACGAAACTTGTCTCTATCTTCAGTAATATTTATAGCATCAATATCAACTCCAATAATTTCAACTCCAAAATCTTCCCATATTCCTTTTTCATCAGCCTCGATACATAAATTTAATGCTGTTTGTCCTCCCATTGTTGGTAATACAGCATCTATTTGAGGATGTTCTTTTAAAATTTTTAGGATTGATTTTGTATTTAATGGTAATAAATATACATGATCTGCCATTGAAGGATCAGTCATGATAGTTGCTGGATTCGAATTAATTAAAATAGTTTCAATACCATCCTCTCGAAGTGATCTCAAAGCTTGTGATCCTGAATAATCAAATTCGCAAGCTTGACCAATAACAATAGGTCCGGATCCAATAATTAAAATCGATTTAAGGTCAGTTCTTTTAGGCATTTGTGTTGTGTTGTTGTTGTGGTTACTAAAATAAAAAATTTAATTGGGTACAAAAAAAGGCGTTACTAATAAAAGTAACACCTTGTATATAAATATAATTTATATCATTATTTTTTCGGTCTGTTAGCTGAAGAAACTGTTAACTTCTTTCTACCTTTAGCTCTCCTTCTAGCCAATACTTTTCTACCATTAGCAGAAGCCATTCTTTCACGGAAACCATGTTTGTTTCTTCTTTTTCTCTTTGATGGTTGGTATGTTCTTTTCGGCATTATTTATATCTTTAAAAATCTTCTTAAATATGTTTTTTGCTTTTATGAAATTCCGACTGCTAAAAGCGTTGGCAAATATACAACGTTTTTTTATTTTAACAAGTTATTAAATACTTTTTTTTTAGTTTGTTTTTTCTAATAAATAAATGACCAAATTTCATCGTTTTTTATTTGTCGTAATTGACTTAGTTAGTACTTTTGCCCAAACCTAATACTTACATGAACAACACTAAATATGTATTTGTAACTGGAGGAGTTACTTCTTCTCTTGGGAAAGGAATTATTGCAGCTTCCTTAGCCAAATTACTTCAAGAAAGAGGCTATTCAGTTACTATTCAAAAACTTGATCCTTATATTAATATAGATCCTGGTACACTAAATCCTTATGAACATGGAGAATGTTATGTTACTGATGACGGAGCTGAAACGGATTTAGATCTAGGACATTATGAACGTTTTTTAAATATTCCTACTTCACAGGCTAATAATGTTACTACTGGTAGAATTTATCAATCTGTAATTAACAAAGAGCGTAAAGGTGAGTTTTTAGGTAAAACTGTACAAGTTATACCGCATATTACTGATGAAATTAAACATCGTATTAAGATATTAGGTAATACAGGTGACTATGATATTGTAATTACTGAAATAGGTGGAACTGTCGGTGATATTGAATCTTTACCTTATATAGAAGCTGTTCGTCAATTACAATGGGAACTTGGAGAAGATAATGCTATCGTAATTCATTTGACATTAGTGCCTTATTTAGCCGCAGCAGGAGAGTTAAAGACCAAGCCTACACAACATTCCGTAAAAATGTTAATGCAAAGTGGTATTGGTCCTAATATATTAGTTTGTAGATCTGAATATACCATTTCTGAAGACATCAAGAAAAAATTAGCTTTATTTTGCAACGTTAAAAAACAAGACGTTATTCAATCTTTAGATGCGGAAACAATTTATGATGTTCCTAATTTAATGTTTGAAGAAGGCTTAGATAGAGTTGTATTGGAAAAATTAAATCTTTCTACAGATAAACAACCTAAATTAATTGACTGGAATACATTTGTTGCGAAATATAAGAATCCAAAAAACGAAGTAGAAATCGGTTTAATTGGTAAGTATGTTGAGTTACATGATTCTTACAAATCGATAACTGAAGCATTTATTCATGCAGGCTCTACTCATGAAACGAAAGTGAAAGTACGCTGGATTCATTCTGAAAAGCTTGCCAATAAAAATATAGCCAAACAGTTGGCTAATTTGGACGGTATATTAGTTGCTCCTGGTTTTGGTGAGCGTGGTATAGAAGGTAAAATTGATGCTGTACGCTACGCTCGTGAACATAAAATCCCTTTCCTTGGAATCTGTTTAGGAATGCAAATGGCAGTAATTGAGTACTCAAGAAATGTACTCGGCTTGGCAGATGCAAATTCTACAGAGATGAACGAAAACACTTCTCATCCTGTTATTAATTTAATGGAAGAGCAAAAAGATGTTACAGAGAAAGGTGGGACGATGCGTTTAGGTGCTTGGGATTGCGAATTAAAAGAAAACACCAAAGTGTATAATGCTTATGGTAGTAAAAATATTAGTGAACGACATAGACATCGTTATGAATTTAATAACGATTATAAAGATAAGATAGAAGCTGGTGGAATGTTGGCTACTGGTATTAATCCTAAAACTGGTTTGGTTGAAACTATTGAGATTCCAGATCATCCATGGTTTGTTGGAGTTCAATACCACCCAGAATATAAGAGTACAGTATTAAATCCGCATCCTTTATTTTTGGATTTCATAGCTGCTGCTGTTGAAAAACAAAAAAATAAATAACATACTAAACATTATTTAAGGTGACTGTCTGAAAAGTCGTTATTCGAAGAAAAAGAATCTTTTTAAAGTAAGTTAAATTATTTAAAAGATGCCTTCGAAAACATTTTTCAGATAGTTTTTTTATTGAAATTTAATTGATTTCGTGGGAGATATTTTTGAAACGATCATAGAAGGTATCAATAACATTAACAAGCAAATTAATAGAGTTCCTACATTTAAAGCTAGAAGATAACCAATATTAATTTCTACGGGTACAGTAGACACATAATATGTTTCTGGGTTTAACGTAATTACTTTAAAAAACTTTTGGCAAAGTAGCAGTCCAATACCTATTATATTTCCAAAGAGTAATCCTTGTAGTACCAAATAAGAAGCATTGTATAGAAATATTTTCTGTATTCCCCAGTTTGTACTTCCTAATGCTTTGAGAATACCTATCATTTGAATTCGTTCTAGGATTAAAACCAATAATGCAGTCACCATATTTATTCCAGCAATCAATATCATTATCCCAATAATAAACCATACGTTATTATCAAATAATTTAACCCACTCAAATATAGCTGGAAAACTTTCTACCACAGTTGTTGAATTTAACAAAGAACCAATACTTCTGTAAACCTCATTTCCTTTCTCATTTACCTTATCAAAGTCGTCTATTAATACTTCAAAACCTCCTACTTCATTATTTTTCCATTTATTAATTCGCTGAACTTCTCTTAAGTCTCCTATCAAAATAGTACTATCAAATTGTTCGAATCCTGTATTATAAATACCAACAATAACAGGTTTACGCATTTTAAACTTTGCTCTTGTCTTACTTTCAAACCAAACTTGTAGCGTATCTTTTAAGTTTAACGACAGTCTATCTGCAATCGATTTCGACAACAATATTTCCCTATTTCTTGGTTGATCGTAATTAGGCAGCCTTCCTTCAACTAAAAAATCTGAAAAAAATGTAAAATCATAATCACCGTTTACACCCTTTAATACAATACCTTGAAAATCTTTTTCGGTTCTTATTACGCCTCCTTTATTAGCGTATGGTTGTACTTTTTTAATACCTGTAATTGAAGTAAATTCTGGATAAAAAGATTGATTGAGAGAAATAGGTACAGTAGATACATCAGAATTATTGTTATCATAATTTGTTATTTGAATGTGTCCTTTAAATCCTGCTATTTTATCTCTTATTTTTTGTTGAAATCCAGATGCAACAGCTACAGATATTAGCATAATTGCTATACCTAGAGCAATCGCTACGATAGCTATTTTTATTATTGGAGATGATATACTATTTTTATACTCTTTTCCAGCTATGATACGTTTAGCAACAAATAATTCGTAATTCAAAAAAATATGATTTATAAATATCTCAAAAGTACATATTTATTCTTGTTTATATGGGCCAATTTTCAGATGATTTCTTGTGCACAATCTCCAAAAAACGCTGAGCCTATTTCAAAAAAATCAGATCATATTATTAATAAAACTATAAAGACAGGAGCAGATAGAACTCAACTATATATTCCAAAACTGTTTGGTAAGAATGTAGCTATTGTAGCGAATCAAACATCAATCATACAAAAAAAATCAACATTTAATCCTGAAATCACGTCTATTCATTTAGTAGATTATATTCATAACTCTTCAAAAATTAATGTTACTAAAGTTTTTGCTCCTGAGCATGGTTTTAGAGGAAAAGCAGATGCAGGAGAAATTATAAAAAACGGAATCGATACGAAAACAAAACTTCCTATCATATCCTTATATGGAAAAAATAAAAAACCATCGCAAAAGCAGTTAGCCGGAATCGATATTGTGATCTTTGATATCCAAGATGTAGGTGCTAGATTTTACACCTATATCTCAACATTACATTATGTTATGGAAGCTTGTGCAGAAGCCAATATACCTCTTATTATTTTAGACAGACCTAATCCGAACGCCCATTATATTGACGGACCAATACTTGAAAAGGAACACAAAAGTTTTGTTGGTATGCATCCTGTTCCTGTGGTTTACGGAATGACAATTGGAGAATATGGAAAAATGATCAATGGTGAATTTTGGTTGAAAAATAAAATTAAATGCGATTTAACCGTAATTCCTTTGAAGAATTACACGCATACAACCAAATATAAATTACCTGTAAAACCTTCTCCTAACTTGCCTAACGAAACGTCAATCAACCTTTACCCTAGCCTTTGTTTTTTTGAAGGTACCAATATTTCTGCTGGAAGGGGAACAAATAAACAGTTTCAAATTTACGGAGCTCCAAACTTAAAAAACTATACTTTCAAGTTTACTCCTACACCAAACGAAGGAGCTAAGTTTCCAAAACATAACAATAAAGTATGCTTGGGTGAAGATCTTAGCAAAAACAATTATATAAGTGAATTGAAGCTGTCATGGTTATTAAAAGCTTATCAAAATACAGCTAATAAAAAAGATTTTTTTATTCCTTTTTTCACGAAACTCGCAGGTACTAAAAAACTACAACAACAAATTGAAAATGGTTTAACAGTTGAAGAAATTAAAAAATCTTGGCAAAGTGATCTAATCAATTTTAAATCAATTCGAAATCAATACTTAATATATTAAGATCTATGAAGACAGGAAAAATTATTCTTAAATACCTACTTTGGCTTATTGTTTCTATTTTATTATCAATGTTTTGTATTTGGATAGAAGTTGAAACTCCTTCTCCTGTAAAAAGTTCATTTCTTAATGCCTTAAAGTTTTATATCATTTTTATTATCGGAGGCATCCTTGGAGCTATCACTTTTTTAACCTTTTTATCCATCGATATATTTTACTTGAAAAAAAGGGAGTTTAAAATAAAAAGCAAAAATCTAATTCGTTTTTTTAGCATTTTAATTTTAGCAATTTTGTTTAAAATATTACATCATATACTTGAGTATGACTTAAATTGGATTTAACCTGTTTTATTTTATAAAAAACCTTGTTCCTTCATCCAATAGTCTGAGTAAATTTTATTCATATATCTAGATCCGTGATCGGGTAAAATAAGTACTACAAAGCTATCTGATGTAAAATAATTCTGTGCTGCATACTGTTGCGTTGCTTGTAATACAGCCCCACTTGTATAGCCAGCAAATATACCCTCTTTCATAATTAACTGTCTAGCTGTAATAGCAGCATCCTTGTCAGACACTTTTTCATATACATCTATTATATCAAAGTCTGTTGCTGTAGGAATCAGATTCTTTCCTAATCCTTCAATTTTATATGGTGAAATTTCATTAGCATCAAATTTACCAGTCTCATGATACTTTTTTAATACCGATCCTATTGCGTCAACTCCTAAAATCTTTATATTAGGATTTTGTTCTTTTAAATATTGTCCAGTTCCAGAAATAGTACCTCCAGTTCCACTTGCCACAATTAAATGTGTAATTTTCCCATCTGTTTGTTCCCAAATTTCTGGGCCAGTTGTTTTATAGTGTGCTTCAATATTCAGTTCATTGAAATATTGGTTTATATAAATAGAACCAGGGCGCTCCTTGTGTAATCTTTTAGCCGTTTCATAATAAGATCTTGGGTCTTCTGCAGGTACGTTAGCAGGACAAATATGAACCTCAGCTCCCATAGTTTTCAACGTGTCAATTTTATCTTGTGAAGATTTATCACTTACTGCCAAAATACACTCGTACCCTTTCACTAAACTAATCATAGCCAAACTAAAACCAGTATTTCCAGAAGTAGTTTCAACAATTACATCTCCTGGCTTAAGAATTCCCTTACGTTCAGCATTTTCTATAATATGTAAAGCTATTCTATCTTTTGCTGATTGCCCTGGGTTTTGAGACTCAAGCTTTGCAAAATAACTACCTGGTAAATTCTTAGTGATTTTATTCAATCGTACTATTGGTGTTTGTCCCACCAAGTCTAAAATTGAATCTACAATATGTTTATTTCTATCCATTTTACTTTTACACCATAAAAAAACGTCATTACGATGTGAATGACGAACTAATCTAACTCATTAAATTATTTCGTTACTATCGTAATGACGCTTACACTCAATCGAGCGCAAAAGTAAAATTATTTTTCTAACTTATCTTCTAATGTTAAAAGGAATGTGTATTCTTTAGCAGTTTCTTTCAACGAATTAAACCTCCCAGAAGCGCCTCCATGGCCAGCTTCCATGTTTGTATGTAAAAACAATAAATTATCATCTGTTTTGTATTCACGTAATTTAGCTACCCATTTAGCAGGTTCCCAATATTGTACTTGACTATCATGTAAACCAGTAGTTACCAACATATTCGGATATGCCTTTTTTTCTACTTGATCATATGGTGAATACGATTTTATATAATCGTAATATTCTTTATCGTTAGGATTTCCCCATTCATTATATTCCCCAGTAGTTAAAGGAATACTGTCGTCTATCATAGTAGAAATTACATCTACAAAAGGTACAGCAGCTATAATACCGTTATATAATTCTGGATTCATATTAACAATTGCTCCCATCAGTAAACCTCCGGCAGAACCTCCCATGGCATATAAATGCTCTGGAGAAGTATATCCATTTTCAATTAAATATTTTGAACAATCTATAAAGTCTGTAAATGTATTCTTCTTGTGTAACATTTTTCCGTCTTCATACCAATCTCTACCAAGATATTGTCCTCCACGTATATGTGCGATAGCATAAACAAACCCTCTATCTAATAAACTCAAGCGCGTTGTCGAAAAACCATCTGAAATTGTATATCCATAAGAACCATATGCATATTGTAAAACAGGTGTGTTCTTATCTATTTTAGTGTCTTTTCTATGCACTATTGATACTACAACTTTTTTTCCGTCTCTGGCAGTTACCCATAAACGCTTACTAGTATAGTTATCTTTATTAAACTTCCCTCCTAATACTTCACGCTCTTTTTTAATTTCTTTTGACTTATCACTCATGTTAAAGTCTACAACCGAGTTTGGAGTAGTCATAGAATTATAAGAGTAACGAATAACGTCTGTATCAAATTCTGGATTTGAATATACTCCTGCTGAGTAAGTTTCTTCTTCAAAAGGTAAATAATAATCGTCTTTATCGTCCCAACGCTTGATTCTTATTTTATATAATCCATTATTACGTTCCTCAAGAACTAGATAGTCTTTGAAAATCGAAAAATCTTCTAATAATGTGTCTTCTCTGTGCGGAATTACATCAACCCAATTCTCTTTTGTGGTTTTATTTTCTGGAGTCTTCATTATCTTGAAGTTTGTTGCTCCATCTTTATTTGTTTTAATATAGAAATGGTCTTTGTAATGTGCTATATCATACTCCAGATCATCTTCTCTAGGCTGAATTACGGAAAAAGTTCCATTAGGTGTATCTGCATTCAAAACCTGATATTCTGTTGAAATTGTACTGTAAGAACCAACTACTAAATATTTATTAGATTTCGTTTTAGTAACAAAAGCACTAAATGTTTCATCTTTTTCTTCAAAAACTAATGTATCTTCCGAAGAATCAGTTCCTAAAACATGCTTGTAAATTTGTGAGCTACGAAGTGTAACAGGGTCTTTTTTAGTGTAAAATAACGTTTTATTATCATTCGCCCAAACACTTCCTCCTGTAGTATTTTCTATTTTATCCTTATAAATCTCACCAGTTTCTAGGTTTTTTACTTGAATAACATATTGTCGTCTACTTACAGTATCAATTGCAAAAGCAGCTAATTTATTGTCACGCGAAACACTTAAACCTCCTAATTGAAAATAGTCATGTCCTTTTGCTTCATCGTTCACATTAAACAAAATTTCTTCTGCTGCTTCTAATGAGCCTTTCTTTCTTGAATAAATAGGATACTGCTGCCCTATCTCGAAGCGCGTAATGTAGTAATACCCATTATTTTTGTATGGTACAGACTCATCATCTTCTTTTATACGACCCTTCATTTCCTGAAATAAAGTTTCTTCAAATTCATTGGTATTTGCTGTCGCTTTCTCGAAATATGTATTCTCAGCATTTAAGTAATCATATACTTTCTGTGTCTGTTCGTCTTTATTTTCGGCATTTTTTTGCTCGTCTGTTAAACGCATCCAAAAATAATCATCCGTTCTAACGTCACCGTGTTTCTCTAATGTATACGATTGTTTTTCAGCTATCGGGGGTGTATTAGTGTTCTTCATTGTTTCTTTTTTGCAGGACGCAAAAATAACACTTAATGTAAGAAGTAGTATAAGATTTTTTTTCATTTTGATTGATTTTTAGTGATTGAAAATAGTAATTTTGCTTTAATTAAACTTTAAATTAAGAAATTATGTTTGGTGATTTATCGGGAATGATGGATAAGCTTAAGGATGCACAGAAAAAAGTGGAAGAAACTAAAGTACGCTTAAATACCGTTCTTATTGATGAAGCAGGTGCAGATGGTAAAATAAAAGTAACAGTAACTGCCAATAGAGAAGTAAAAGCGATACGCATCGACGAAACTTTATTAAATGATGCTGAAGAGTTAGAAGACTACTTAATCTTAACTTTGAATAAAGCCATCAAAAGAGCTAGTGAAATTCACGAACAAGAAATGGCTGCTGCAGCAAAAAATGGTATGCCTAACATTCCTGGAATGGATATGTTTAAATAATTTTGAATACAACCAAGTACACTACAAATAATCATAAATACTAATTTGTAGTGTATGTGGCTGTAGAAACTCAAATTTAAAATTATATTCTATTTTTATTTCAATAAACTTAGCATACTCTTCATTTTTACTAGATTTATTTTCAACCAAATTAATTATACTAGTTCTCTAAGTATTTGATTGTTAAAAACTCTTTCCTTTTGCTCGAAAAAAACAACACTCATATTTTTCATATGCTTTTAAATATTCTATTTTCGCCTGCTGTTTTAAGCAGCAATAATATATATGGAAAGCGAAAAAAACTGGTTACAATATTATAAAAACAGTTTATCTGATAGTGAGAATTTAGCAATTGATATCGCCAAAATAAAAAATTTATTCTCTCAAAATAATTCTGATTTAAGTAATGCTCTTCTTAACACCAAACAAGCAAATGATTTGTTGGATGTAGAAGAACGAAGAATTAATAGATTAAGAGGTGTTTCGAAGAAGGACAATGCTAGGTGGAGAAATATTGATGAGACTAAAATTTTAATTGCTCCTTTTCATTTAACCTACGAAACAAGTAATACCAAATTCAAACAGCGAACTATTCATCCGTTTTGGATTACCGCTGTTGTGAATAGGTCTGGACATTTATCTGCCCCCAAGGATCTTTTCCCTTTAATCGTTCGAAACTATTTAACACCGATGGCTGATGTTAAAAATGATTTTGTTTTTTCATCTATAGATGTTATACTAGATGCCAAAGAAATTGAAGCACCCCAAGCTGATTACGAAGATGAGAATATTGGTTGGGATGATTACTGGAACTATATTAATGACATTTTTAATGCAATTACTCACAACTCACTATTTAATTATAAGGTAGACAGATATACTACAGAATATTCTCTAACGTACTTTGCGATTAGCTCTAAAATTTCCACAGCGAAAAGTATTCTTTTCTTGTATGAAAATTTATTGAAGAATGAAGAAGAATTACCTGTATTATCAAAAATAATTAATCCGAATACTAAGGATAAGAAAGAGGCTATTACTGATAATGATTTTCTAAACTATAATCATTTGCATCTAGGACAAATGTCTAATAAGTTTCCACTATCTATTAGCCAACGAAAAACATTACTCTCTTATTTATCTGCTGAAGAAAATGCTGTTACCGCTGTTAATGGTCCTCCAGGAACAGGTAAGACTACATTACTTCAAAGTTTGGTAGCTACAGAAGTTGTTAGAACAGCAATTATAGGTGAAGAACCGTCTATTGTTTTAGCGTGTTCTAATAACAACCAAGCAGTTACAAATATCATTGATAGCTTTATTAACTCTGAAAGCAACTTAAATGATTTATCTGAGCGTTGGCTTCCCGACTTTAAAGGGTATGCTACCTATTTACCTTCAAACTCAAAAAGTGAGAAATATCTGGGTGACATCAATTTTCTAAAAGGAAATTTATTTGGACATGAAGGTACTTTATGTAATTTAGAAAATGAAGATTATCTATATGACGCTGAGTATTATTTCTTAACACAGTATTGTAATTTCTTCAATGTTGAAACTGATTCTTTAGAAGATGCATGTATGCATTTAAGAGAAGAAATCATACAAATTGAAGATCTCTTAATTGATGGAGTTCAATTTTCAAATGACTTTATAACATCTGTTGAAAAGATTAACGGAATACTGTTGTCTGAAGATAATTTTATTGAGATAGAAAATGTCAAAGTTTCCCAAATTAAAGAATGGAGAACGTTACTTAACGATATCAAATCTGTTAGTAAGAAGACGGTATTTATCACTACTGTAAAACGGTATTTTAAAACAGTATCAGATGATACTACTTATAATGAAAATTCTAAATGGATTTTTAAGATAAGTGATCGTATCATTTCTAGTGAAGAAAAAACAGCTTCTTTTATTAAGGAATGTGTTGAAGCTTTAAACTTAATACTTCAATCAAGTTTAAAGTTAAAGAATTGGAGATTTCAAAACAACATTAAAGGATTTGCTAGTATTTCAGAAGATGAAATGTGGAAAAACGAGTATTCAAAAATTGATTCTAACGATGCATCTCCTCGTTTTTTTTATGATGAAATCGATGTAACCCTAAGGCACAAAGCATTCTTATTAGCAACTCATTATTGGGAAGCTCGTTGGTTGATTGCAACGAAAGAAGCAATTAATAGTACTATCGAAAAAGGAACTGGAGAACAAGTAATTCAAGCGAAATGGAAACGTAGAGCAATGTTAACACCTTGCTTTGTAGCTACTTTTTATATGGCTCCTAGTCATTTCTTATACAGTCAGTTTCAAGGTGAAAACGAGAGCGGCAAACCTATTTTTGAATATCTTCCTTTATATAATTTTTTAGACTTATTAATCATCGATGAAGCAGGCCAAGTAACACCAGAGGTTAGTATTCCTGTTTTTTCTTTAGCAAAAAAGGCATTTATTGTCGGAGATTTAAAACAAATCGAACCTATTTGGTCTATTCCTTCAAAAATTGACTACGGAAATTTAACAAGCTTAAGTATAGTACATGACAAGGATGATAAACATTTAAATGATTTAGGTTTTTTAGCCTCAAGTGGAAGTATTATGAAAATGGCGCAAAATGCCTGTGGTTATGAGACTAATTTAAAAACGCAAAAAGAACAAGGATTAATTTTACTAGAGCACAGACGTTGTAATGATGAAATTATTGATTTCTGTAACGAGCTAGCTTATGGTGGCATCTTAAAACCTATGAAAGGTAAAGCCAAAGAGACACAAGCATTCTCCTCTATGATGGCATATCATATTGAAGGTATCAGCGAACGAAAGTTTAATAGTCGTTATAATATGAACGAAGTTAATGCTATTATAAATTGGTTACAGCGAAACAAAGAAAAAATACAAGAAGCTTATAAAGTTGAAGCAATAGAAAGTGTTTTGGGTATTATTACTCCTTTTGCTAGTCAAAAAGGAGAACTCTCAAAAGCTTTAACTGATGCTGGTTATAAAGTTGGAAATATTAAATTAGGAACTGTACATGCACTTCAGGGTGCCGAGCGCAATATAATTTTATTCAGTTCAGTATATACCAATGAGGACGAAGGAACTATGTTTTTTGAAAAAGATAATAAACCTAATATGCTTAATGTTGCAGTTTCGAGAGCAAAGGACAGCTTTATTTTATTTGGAGACACACGTATTTTCGATGAAACAAAAAATACTCCATCTGGTATTCTTAAAAAGCATTTAAATGTTTATGATTTGGTGAATAATTAATTTCAAATAAAATTTTCAAAACAAAAAAGAATATCTAGATGGTATTCTTTTTTGTTATACTTATTTTTTGCTTTGTTCACGATTAGGATCTTCACAGCCACATGGTAATTCTTCTTTATATTCACAGTATAATTTAATCTCTATCTTCTCATCATCTTTATGTTTTTCATAGAATTCTTTAAGGTTTATAGTGTATTGTTTCTTTCCATTCACTTTAAAGTATATTTCATGATGAAAAAGAATATCATTTAATATTGTTACTTTACAATCTAGAAAAATCTTTTTTTGATTAGTTTCTAATTTATTTTCATAGTAAGGAAGAAATAAGTTTCCTAATTTATTATCCGGATTCCGCTTTAAAACTCCAATACCCGAAGCCCCTTTGCCCCTCTTGTACAAACCTTTATTTAACCATGGAAAGTTTTTACATTCAACATTAAAAGGCACTTGATTTATATTCATTTTCCTAAATGACTCATCTGGTTTAACAGCAATATATTTGATCTTCATCAACTCGAGAATATCATAATCTAAATACACTTGTTGTATCGGCTTATCTCCTTTAAATACGAATTCGTCTGGTGTTACAATACCAATATCATATTGGGTATTTTTTGTGCTTTTACCTTTTTTATTCCTTAAGAAAACTGGGGGTGAAGCTATATAATATTTAGATACATAATATGGTTTTTGAGTCTTTGTGTCTACTTGTTTTCCATAAGGTAAATCTTCAAACACTTGATTATTTGTATGCCACTGTAATCCTTGTGGTGCTTTTTTCCAATACTTATTATCTGCATTAGTAACTGTTGTATTACATCCAATTAAAGTTACTCCTTGATTTTTATATTTTTCCTGAGGCTTGATTTTTGAATTGTGTAAATTAAAATTTACATAACCTGTATTTTGTGCTATAATTATCGAACTGTAAAAAAGTACAATAATCATATTTAAAAAATATTTTTTCATGATTTCTATTTATGAATTATTCAATACTAGATAGCATTAATTTTCTCTAAAAAATAGCGTAGAGTATCCTGTATATTATTTCTCTGCCATTTTAAGAATTTGCTGAACAACTCTAACATTTGGTGGTACTCCCAAAGTATCTGGACTTGATATATATCCGTTTCCTAGTAAGAAACTAAAATCACTCCCATTTACCTGTTGATTTCCATGACATCCCATACATCCTCCAGCTGAAACGGTCTCTCCTTTTCTATTTACATTAGCTGCATGTAATAATATTCCTGTTGATTGTGCAAAAGCACCAGTAAACCTTCTCAAAGTATAATCTGTTTCAATTACATTATTGGCTAAATAATAAGATTCATCTGAAGCTGCATCTTTAAGATCTGTAGGTACAGCTTGTACTCCTAATAATTCATAATATTGCCATACTGACTTATTATTTTTAGATTTATTTTTTATTTGCTCTTGAACAGCTGTATTAAAAAGACCTAAAGTTGCTGGTATTTTATGTATTTCTTCCTGAGTTTTAACTGCAATATTTCCTGTTTCAATATACGTATGCTCTGGATTAAAAGTTACATCTGGAACCTCAGCTGGTTCTCCATTCATTGTTCCGTTTTTATAATACTGATAATAAGGTGGTTTAACTCCTTCTAAAGCAATACTATTATTATAATAAATCCCAGAGTCTAAATTGTCTACATGATTGAATGTGGTAAAAATAAAGGTAGGATAGTTTTTTGTTTTTCTTATGATGTGTAAGCCTACCAAACCATAATCTTGATTTGTATATTTAACTTTATTTCCTACTTTTTTATAGACTACTACATTCTGAATGTAGTATCTCTCTTTATTATCGTTAGCATTTAGCTTTCTCCAAGCGGCTTTGATCTCAATAGCACCTTCATTGTTTTCATCTGCACAAGGAAAACAAACTATCTCTTGTTTAGCAGCTTCTTCACTTAAACATGTTCCTCCAAATGTGCTTAATTTTTTAACAGTATTCTTTGCCCAATTATTAGCCGTTGCTGAATTTTGAAGATTATTAGCCCTTAAATATGAGTATTCTGCTTCATTAATTTTAGCTTCATATAATATCTGGTTTCCTCCTGTTGTATTTCCTTTTCCAGCTCCTCCAAAAACTACTGCTTCAGCTATTTCATTGTTTTCATCCAAATTATTAAAAAGATCAAATCGATCAGACTCTATAATACGCGTTGGTTGGTGTGTATACTGATAAATTGGTCTTTTTAATGTATTCCAAGCTGGTAAGCTATCAGTTTGATAATTAAAAACCTCAGCTTTACTTGCATACGTACTCCAAACTGTCGTTGGTAATTTACTAGGCGTTACACTTAAAAAAGTGGAATCAACACTCATATTTGGTTTCCCTCTATTTCCTGCCTCATTTACGTCAGCTACAGGCCAATTTAAAGCGATAAACTGTTCCCAAGCTAACTTGTAAAGTGCTAACTTAGATGCATCTTTAGCTGGCCCATTAGGCACTGAACTTTTATTAAAATCTATTGAATTAACAAACTCAGAAACGAGTTGTTTCTCTTCGGCTAATGTAAGCTCAAACTTTTGTGCTTTAGTCGTTTCTGAAATAATACGATCTGTTTCGTGAAGCTTTTTTTGATTTTCCTTTCCTTGTTTGCAAGAAAAAAAAACAAAAAGTAATGCGGTTATTAGTAAATTAGTCTTCATTAGTTTAGTGTGTATTATATATCAACATAAGTTGATACAATGGTTAATTACACTATAAATTTCTGAAATCAACTAATCAAATTTTCAAAAAAAGTCATAAGCATGGTGCTTTCGGTAATAAAAGTAATTTTTATAAGTATAAAGTAAAAATCATTCGTGCGTTGAAATACTTTAATTATGTTTTATGTTGTCTGAAAAAGTAATATCATATTTTAAGAATTACACGCACAAAAAAATGCGACTTTAAAAGTCGCATTTTCAATATTCATTTGTTTGTCGTAATTACAAAAATGATGCAGCAAGCATTCCCATGATAGAGAAGATTATCAATAGTAAATAAGATCCTAAAACTACTATAGTCAAAATACCTATAAACTTATAATGTGACTTCAAATACTCTAAGGCCAATGTTAAATCGTCATCATTCTTTGCGATTAAACTTGATTTCAAATTTGTAGAAAATCTAAATAAATAGAGTACTGGAAAAAAGTATAAAAATGCAGCTATAAGATATGTTACTGTAAAAAAGCCATATCCAAGAGCCTGTTGACCACCATAAGCTGCTGAGAAGGAATTCAAAATCACCTCTGCAAACAGTGCTAAAATGACCATAAAACCTATTCCTATAAATCCTATGATTGCTAAAAATTGACTCCATTTAGCAATTTCAGATAAAAAGCTTATTGATTGATTATTTAACACCAATACTTTTGGGTTCTCCTCTATTGAATTATATTCCATATTAATTCGTATACTTATTTCTTGTATTCAATAATTGTCTTTTTAATAATCGCTATACAATCTCTCAATTGCTCTTCATTCATAACTAATGGAGGAGCAAAACGAATAATGTTCCCATGAGTTGGTTTAGCTAATAAACCATTATCTCGTAGTTTCATACAAATATTCCAAGCGGTATCACTATCCTCGGTGTCATTAATTACCACAGCATTTAACAAACCTCTACCTCTAACTAAAGTAACTAATTCAGTTTCGTCGATTAATTTGCTTAATTCTTCTCTAAAGATATTACCTAAACGATCTGCATTTTCTGCTAATTTCTCGTCAGCCACTACTTCTAAAGCTGCTATTGCTACCGCTGCTGCTACAGGATTACCTCCGAAAGTAGAACCATGATTACCAGGTCGAATAACTTTCATAATTTTATCATTAGCTAAAACTGCAGAAACAGGATAAGCCCCACCACTTAATGCTTTACCTAAAATCAAAATATCTGGTTTTACGTCTGGCGTACCAGAACAGTTTTTATCGTCACATGAACAATTTCCACATGTAGCTAACAATCTCCCTGTACGTGCTATACCTGTTTGTACTTCATCTGCAATAAATAATACATTATGTTGTTCACACAGTGACTTCGCTGCTGCTAAATATCCATCTGATGGCACATAAACTCCAGCTTCTCCTTGAATAGGTTCTACAAGAAAACCAGCTACATTTGCATTATTTTTTAAAGCTTCTTCTAAGGCTACTAAATTATCGTACTCGATTTTTATAAAACCTTCAGTGTAAGGCCCAAAATTTTTACGCGCTACAGGATCATTAGAAAATGATATTATCGTTGTAGTTCTACCATGAAAATTATTTTCACAAACAATAATTTCTGCTTCGTTTTCAGAAATTCCTTTTTCTTCATAAGCCCATTTTCTACATATTTTCAATGCAGTTTCTACAGCTTCAGCACCAGTATTCATTGGTAATAGTTTGTCAAAACCAAAATACTCTGATGCAAATTTTTCATAACGCCCTAACATATCGTTATAAAATGCGCGAGATGTTAATGTTAGTTGTTTTGCTTGTTCAACCATTGCTCCTACAATTTTAGGATGACAATGACCCTGGTTTACTGCAGAGTAGGCTGATAAAAAATCGTAATATTTTTTACCTTCAACATCCCACACATAAACACCTTCACCTTTACTTAATACTACTGGTAATGGGTGGTAATTGTGAGCTCCGTACTTGTCTTCTAAATCTATCGCTTGTTGCGAAGTTAGTTGTTCTAAAACAGCCATTTTCTAATATTTTTAATTTATAAAATAACTATTCCTTGTCTACCTTTATCCTTTCGAAGAGTCGAAAATTCAGCGTAGGAAAGAAATCATCCCTTAGAAGTTCGCAATTTATTAAAACTAAAATAGTTTATGCAGTCATTTTATTAGTATTTTTTAGTTTTTCAATCAGTTCTTTTTCTAATTTTGCATTCTTATAATTTATTTTGAATACTATGCCAAGAAGAGCGCGTAACAAGTTTGTAAATAGAGGTCAAATTATTGAGTTGTTGATCGAAGATTATGCCTTTGGTGGAAAAGGTATTGGGCGAATTCGTTCTGAAGAAGGAGAGTTTGTTGTTTTTGTTCCTAATACACTACCCGGACAACTTGTAAAAGCCAGAGTTACAAAATCGCAAAAGAACTATGCTGAATGTAAACTTATTGAAGTATTAAAGGCTTCAGATGATGAAATACCATCAGATTATCAAGAAATTCCTGGTGCACCTTATATAAAATTACCAATTGATAAACAGCATGCTTACAAGTACAAGAGTACTATGGATTTGTTTAAAAAGATTGGTAAAATTGCTGCTATTGAAGAATCTTTTGATGAGTTCATTACTTCTCCAAATGTTTTTCATTACCGAAATAAAATGGAATATAGTTTCTCTGCTATTGGTTTTGATAAAGAACAGGGTTCAGATGTCGATGAATTTACATTTGGTTTCAAAAGACGTGGTGTTTGGTGGATGGGTGAAAACCTAGAAAAAGATTCTGGTTTATTTGATAAACAAATAGAAGATAACTTGAATCGTATTAGAAAGTATTGTGAAGATACTGGTCTTGATCCATGGCACGGACCTCGTAAAGAAGGTTTTTTTAGATATCTAGTTGTTCGTAAATCCTATAAAACCGATCGGTTATTATTCAACTTAGTAACGACGTCACCCGAACTAAAGAAATTTGACTTGAATGCTTTTGCTAATTTCTTAGTAGAATTATTCGGAAATAGAGTTGCTGGTTTTCTTCATACTATAAATGATGAAACTGGAGATCGAACTATTGCTACTTCTGGAAGCATTGATTTGATTTATGGAAACGATAAAATTATTGAAGAATTACTAGGTTTAAATTTCGAAATTAGTATGAAAAGCTTTTTTCAAACCAACCCTAAATCTGCTGAAAAATTATACAATAAAGTTATTGAATATGCCCTTGAAAATAAAGAAGCTATCGATAATACTATTGTTATGGACTTATTTTGCGGTACAGGTACTATTGGTCAAATTTTAGCTTCTAGAAGTAATAATGCAAAAATTATAGGTGTAGATATTGTGGCTTCAGCAATTGAAGACGCAAAGAAAAATGCAAAACGTAATAGTATTGAAGGTGTTGAATTTTATGCTGCTGATGTAGGGAAATTTTTAAATGAACATCCACAATACAAAAATAAAATTCGCACAATTATTCTTGATCCTGCTCGTGCTGGAATAGCTCCCAAAACATTAAAAAAGATAATTCATCTTAATGCAGACAGAATGGTGTACGTTTCATGTAACCCAGCTACTCAAGCCAGAGATACAGAACAGTTAAGAGAAGCTGGCTATGAAATTAAAAAAATAAGTCTGGTTGATCAATTTCCACATACTGCTCACATAGAAACTGTTGTTTTATTCGAACGATAAGATCACCACTTTAAATCATAAGGAAGAGAATCGGGATCTATATTTCTATTCAGAAAGGATTCCATTCTCTTATTTTTTTCTTTGAGTTGATCATACAGTTGAATTTCCTTGACTGTTGATAATATTTTTTCAAAAAGTCTATATCTGGCGTCATTCGTATCTATTTTCTCGTTTCTTAAAAACATCTCCTCTACCCTGTATAAAGCATCTCTTAAAATATTTACTGAAGCTGTTCTTTCACCCAACTGAGCTAAACTTTCTGTTATTTTGGTTACTTGCTCTGCTTCAAATTCACCTTTTACCTTTAATTTTGACGTTAAATCAATCACAGAACTTATTGCTACATCAGGAACAACTTCGGATAGTACAACTAAATTACCTTCTTTATTTTTAGTAATAAAACTTCCTCGCCTAGTAGCATCAAAATCTACAAAATATCCCTTACCATTTTCTATGGTGTCTAATTTTTTAATACTTACTCTTCGAGAAGAACACGAAGAAATTATCAGTATTATGAATAACATTGCTATATCTCTACTTTTCATCTTTCTAAGATTTAGGTTCTTCCATTTCAGCATTATAAATCCACCCTTCTTTACTTATTGCTACTGGTGAATTATTTAATACTGCGAAAATTGCATTAAATTCTTCTGGACTAGATACTTTAACCTGAGCTTTTTTATTTCCTTTCAGTAATAAATTAATATGTCCTAAATTACTCTTGTGATTCCAAGCTAAACTGTATTTTAATATTAGTGTACTCATACTTAACAATTTTAAATTATTCATTGTAAAGTTATTTTATCCTAATGCAAATAATATCCTTATAAATAGGTATTTATTTTTTCAATAAAAAACCGCAATTATTGTTACTTTTGATTTTCATTTGAAAGTTTACTAATGAAAAAATATTGTGCTTTAATATTTCTAACACTTACAGGACTTATTTCTTGTGATACAGATGATTTCTGTACTGAAAATCCTGTTACACCTAAATTAATACTTAGATTTTATGATAAGGATGATACTGATAAGCTTAAACAAGTAGAGCGTTTTTCTGTTACTGCGGATGGTAGAAATGATAGTTTATTTATAAATAGTTCTGTAGACAGTATTGCTTTACCTTTAAACTCAGAAGCGCAGAGAACTGTATTCTATTTCAAAAAAAATGAAGTTGACGGTACAAAATCTTCTAATCAAGGTGCTACATTAACTGTAGATTATGTACCTGAAACAGAATATGTTTCTAGATCGTGTGGCTTTAGAATAATTTATACTAATTTGACACT
>JAHDDQ010000022.1:0-25859 GCA_020629275.1 Tenacibaculum sp.
AGTAAATGGAGTTACTAAAATAGTAATTAATCGTTCTTTCCAGCTTGAAATTGTTCGTGTTGCCATAACTGCAGGAATTGCGCATGCTGTTCCAGAAATTAATGGAATAACACTCTTTCCACTCATTCCAAAACGACGCATTATTTTATCCATTAAAAATACCACCCTACTCATATAACCTGTTTCCTCTAAAATAGCTACCAAAAAAAATAAAATAGCTATTTGTGGAATGAAAATAACAACTCCACCTATACCAGGAATTATTCCCTCTGTTAATAAATCTGTAAATACGCCTTCTGGTAATTTTGATTTTACCAACTCCGAAGCATTAACAAACACAGCGTCTATAAAATCCATAGGCATCGAAGCCCAATCGAATATTGACTGAAAGATGATTACTAAAATTCCAAAGAAAATTAAATATCCGAATATCTTATGTGTGAAAATTTCATCCAATTTAGATCTAATATCCGATGCTTTAGTAGTATCTAAACTATATGCCTTTTTTAATACTTCGTTAATGCGTTGATAACGATAGATTGTTTCTTTATGCTGATATTGCTTCAGCTTTGAAACATCATGAGAGAAATCTTTTAATTTTTCAGAGAGTTCTTCTGAGGTTTCTAAAAATAATTCTTGTGTTAGTGCTAGCCATAAGCTATACAACGCCTTATTAGGTGCTATTTCTTGTAAGTTTTTATAGTATTCCTGGTCTATTTTAGCTGATAATTCAGGGAAGTTTGAAATTCCTTTAAGTTGCGTGTAACTTGCTAGTACTTTTTTTAACTCATCAATTCCTTTATTTCTCTTAGCTGATATTAAAACAACTTTTGTATTTAATTCTTTTTCAAGTAACTTAATATCTAAAGAAATCCCTTTTCTTTCCATCTGATCTGCCATATTTATGACAAGAACCATTGGAATACCCATATCTTGCGTTTGCGTAAATAATAATAGGTTTCTTTTTAAATTTTCTACATCGGTTACCGCAACTATTACATCTGGATAATTTTCATCTTTTGGATTTTGTAATACTTTTAATACAATACTTTCATCAATAGATGTTGGATTTATACTATAGGTACCTGGTAAATCTGTTACCACAGCTTGAACCGTACTAGAAATAGTACAGGTTCCTTGTTTTTTATCAACAGTAACACCTGGGTAGTTCCCCACCTTCTGTTGCAAACCTGTTAATTGATTAAACAATGACGTTTTTCCTGTATTTGGATTACCAATTAAGGAAATTTGAAGTTTTGTTCTACTCATTATTACCGCTGTACTTAACTATAGATATTTCTTGAGCAGTTTCTTTACGAATAGCTAAATGGCTACCGTTAACACAGACATATATAGGGTCTTGTAGCGGAGCGATTTGTAATAACTCTATTTTAGCTCCAGGCAAACATCCCATTTCTAATAATTTTAATGGAATTTTTTGCATATTTTTTTCGGAGATAATACCTATTTCTCCAATTTGTAATGAAGCTATTGTACTCAATATTATTTATTTTATAATAATATTCCCGCCTAATGCGGGAATCATAATTTCTTGCAAAGATACTAAATTAGAATGGTTCTAAAGAAGTCGTTTTGCTCTCTTCTTATAAGTAGTATATTTGTAGTATGACATTTGATAATATAATAGGTCAAGAGCATGTAAAAAAACACTTAATAAAATCGACAGAAAACGGTCGTATTCCTCATGCGCAATTATTTGTAGGTAAAGAAGGTACAGGTACTTTAGCCACCGCTATCGCTTATGCACAATATCTATTATGTCATTATTCAAATGATCCAGAAGTTACAGCTATAAAATGTAAAAAGTTACAGCACCCTGATTTACATTTTGCTTTTCCTGTTGCTACTAATGATAAAGTAAAAAGGCATCCTGTTAGTAGTTTATTTTTAGAAGACTGGAGATCATTTCTTGCTAAAAATCCTTACGGTAATTTATTTGAATGGCTTCAACACATCGGTGTAGAAAATAAACAAGGACAAATTGGGGTAGATGAAGCTGAAGATATTGTAAAAAAATTAGCTCTGAAGTCATACGAAGGAGGTTTTAAAATTATGATTATTTGGATGGCTGATAAACTAAATACTGCCGCTTCAAATAAATTATTAAAACTCATTGAAGAACCACCTAGTAAAACTATTTTTTTACTGGTTACTGAAGATGAAGGACAGATTATTAATACCATCAAATCTCGCTGTCAAGCTCTTTACTTTCCTTCTTTAAGCGAACATAGCATAGTTAAAGCGTTAGTAGCAAACGAAAATATAGACGAGCGTGAAGCTTTAAGAATAGCCCAAATTTCTGAAGGTAATTATACTAAAGCATTACACCTATTACATAAAAACGACAATGAATTAATCTTTGAAGAATGGTTTATTACTTGGATTAGAAGCGCTTTTAAAGCTAAAGGTAATGCGGCTGTAATTCAAGATTTAATAGGTTGGAGCGATGCTATAGCTAAATCTGGAAGAGAAACACAAAAACAATTTATTCAATATTGTTTGTATTTTTTTAGACAAGCATTGTTACTTAATTATGGCACTCCAGACTTAGTTTTTCTGGCTCCACAAACTGGTAATTTCAAATTAGAAAAATTCGCCCCTTTCATTCATAGTGGAAATATATTAACCATTGAAAAAGAACTTAATGATGCGCAATATCATATAGAACGTAATGGAAATGCAAAAATAATATTACTTGATTTATCCATAAAACTCACTCGTTTATTACACACCAAAGAAGCAAAAATAGATGCATAAAGTAGCCTTAAAATTAATAACCTTATTAATGATTGCTGTAGTTGCCCTTGCTTCATGTAAACAAAAAAGATTACCTGCGAATAAAAGTAGTATAAGCAAAGAATATTACGAACCGTTAGAAAAATCTATACTTGGCAATTGGGAAACTACATATATTAAGATAACCTACGCTACCTATAAAAAAACTGATAGTTCTCATGTTTTTGAGGATAATTTTAAAGATTCTAATTCCGGAAAAGCACAATCGACTTATTACGATAATGGTACATTTATTGCTTGGTTTAAATTAACCAACGGTAAAAAAGTTGGAGAAACTAAAGGGGAATGGAAAACAATTGGAGATAGTTTACACGTAAGTTATCCTTATCTTGGGAAAAATATTAATGCTTCTTATCATATAACACAAACGAAAGAAGGTTTTGAAGGTCGTGTTATTTACGATTGGGATGATGATGGAGCTTTAGATGATAATTTGTTTATGAAAATTAAAAGAATAAAATAGCCTTGTTTAACTTACACAACATTTCTTTACGCATACGAATCTTTTTATCAATGATCCTGTTGGTATTACTAGCATCTATACTAATTGCTGCAGTTACTATTTACCAATATGATGAACAAACAAAAGATTATAATGAACAACGTTTTGGTAGAAAAGAAAATGCCACAAAACATAATATAGAAATAGAGCTTAAACGTAAAACAACATACCCTGTTACTACTCAAAATTTATCGAAAATATTTCAGGATAGAATTTACGAAATAGCTACCGTTCATAATCTTACTATTACCATGTACGATATGAATGGAAAATTATTAAAATCTTCTATCCCATACAATTTCGAACAAATTGACGAAACACCTTTACCTTTTCAAGTTGTTAATGAACTTGCTAATAATTCTAATCATAGGATTTTAAAAAGTAGAACGGAGAAAGATGTATACTATCAATCTTCTTATTCGTACATTAATGATCCTCGTTTTAAACGCATCGGTATTCTTGAACTAAAAATTGCTCAAGATAATGAAGACCAAAAGGTAGAACTTCGCGAATTTATGTCTAGACTTTTACTGGTTTATATTTTAATGTTCGTTGCTGCTATAGCACTTGCCTACTTTCTATCAAGTTATATAACCAGATCCATTCAAACTATTTCAGGAAAAATTAAAGAAACACGCCTTAACAAACGTAACGAGAAAATTACACTTAGTGCTGCTAGTTCAGAAATAAACTCATTAGTTGACGCTTATAATAATATGATAGACCAGTTGGAAGATAGTGCCGTAAAATTAGCTCAAAGTGAACGTGAACAAGCTTGGAGAGAAATGGCTAAGCAAGTAGCACATGAAATTAAAAACCCGTTAACTCCAATGCGATTAACAGTTCAAAGTTTTCTTAGAAAATTCAACCCAGAAGATCCAAAAATAAGAGAAAAAATAGCTGAATATAGCGAAACACTTATCCAACAAATAGATGTAATGAGTTCTATTGCTTCTGCATTTTCAGATTTTGCTAAAATGCCAACACAAAGAAAAGAAGAGCTTGATGTTGTAGCTGTTGTAAAGCATGCGTTAGATATTTTTACTGAAGATTATATTTCATACCATCCTCAAGAAAAAGAACTATTCGCAAACTTGGATAAAACACAACTTATAAGAGTAATTACAAATTTGGTTAAAAATGCCACTCAGGCAATGAAACCAGAAGAAGAAAATCCTAAAATCGAGATAAAAGTAGCAGCAAAAAAACAACATATCATTATTTCCGTATCTGATAACGGAAAAGGAATTTCTGAACAGAATAAAGACTTAATTTTCGAGCCAAAATTCACTACAAAAACTAGTGGAATGGGATTAGGTTTACCAATGATTAAAAATATCATTGAAGCTTATAATGGCACAATTAACTTTTCTTCAACAGAAGGAATTGGAACCGTTTTTACAGTAACATTACCAAAAACTTAACATATGACTTTTGAAAATATTTTAGTTGAACAAGACGACAACTTAGCTACAATAACTATTAACAGACCCAAAAAGCTTAATGCTTTAAATAAAGCAACCATAGAAGAATTACACGAAGCTTTTAAAATATTAAACGATACTATTGATATAAAAGTTATTTTATTAACTGGAAGTGGCGAAAAAGCTTTTGTTGCCGGTGCAGACATTTCTGAATTTGCTCATTTTTCTACTGAAGAAGGCGGACGTTTGGCTGCTAAAGGGCAAGAATTACTATTTGACTTTGTTGAAAATTTATCTACTCCTGTAATAGCTTTAGTAAATGGTTTTGCTTTAGGTGGTGGATTAGAGTTAGCTATGGCGTGTCATTTTAGAATCGCTTCAGACAATGCAAAAATGGGATTACCCGAAACTTCACTCGGTGTAATTCCTGGCTATGGTGGTACTCAACGATTACCACAACTTATTGGAAAAGGTAAAGCCATGGAACTAATTATGACTGCAGGAATGATTAATGCTGAAGACGCATTAAAATTAGGTTTAGTAAACTATGTCGTAACCCAAGATGAACTACTACCTCTAGCTGAAAAATTAGCAAGTAAAATAGTTAAAAACTCAACAGTAGCAATTAGCAAAGCGATTAGAGCGATAAACAATGGTTTTAAAGATGGAGTTAATGGCTATTCTTCAGAAATAGAGGAGTTTGGTAATTGCTTCGGAACCGAAGATTTTAAAGAAGGAACTACCGCCTTTCTAGAAAAACGGAAAGCAAACTTCCCAAATAAATAACCAAAAAAGGCTCACCATAATGTGAGCCTTTTTTTTCGAAACTTAAATAATTTTTTAATGAAACTTAAAACAATAATTTTTTTCTAAAAAACCAATTCTATACAAAAATAGAAAAAAAAAATTGACTTTTTGTATAAATGGTCGTTTTTTTTGTATAAATTGCGTTAAATATATATTTTTTGCACTTATGTTGAGAGCAATAATCGTAGATGACGAGGACAAAGCTATTAAAAGTTTATCATGGGAACTTTCGAATTTCAATGATGAAGTTACAGTTGTAGATACTTTTTCAAACCCAGAAAAAGCATTACTTTTTATTAAAGACAATAAGATTGATTGTCTTTTTTTAGATATAGAAATGCCAACTATGGACGGTTTTCAATTTATTGAAAAACTACCTAGAAAAGACTTTGCAATTATTATAACTACTGCTTACAACGAATATGCTGTCGAAGCATTAAAAAAGGAAGCAATTGACTATTTATTAAAACCTGTTGATACCGATGACCTAGAACAGTCTTTAAAAAAGATAGCTCGTTTTTCTAAACGAATAAATGTAGCAGATACCAACGAAAAATTCGAGAAAATACTTCTCAAATTCAATCAAAATTTAGCAGAAAAGAAAATTATTATTAATGCTGATGGAAAATTAATTTTTCTGAAGTCTGCTGAAATATTATTTATAGAATCCGACGGTAATTATAGTTCTATTCATACGACCGATGGAAAAAAAATTGTAGTTACAAAAAAACTTAAAGAAGTAAACTTTTTACTACCTCAAAACTTCTTTTTTAGAATTCATAATTCTTTCATCATAAACCTAAATAAAGTAAAAGAATATTATAAAACAGATGGTTATGTAGTACTTGAACAAAATCATAAAATACCTGTATCTCGACAAAAGAAATCTGAATTTTTAGATAAGTTTTAACTATGAAATCAAGAGCAGCCTTTTACTTTTTCATATGTTTTATATCGCTTACTTTTCCTCAGAATACTGAAAACAATACAGAAAATAGTTTTGTAGATAAAGTAATTAGAGAACGTATAGATAATTATTACGCGTTAGACTCTTTGTTACACAACAACAAAACCAATAGCAATACCTTAACTGAAGACAATTATTACAAACTTTATCAGCGAAGTGTAAAGAATAAATATACCATTGGTCAAATTTATGCTGCTAATAGTATCGGTAGAATATTAAGACGAAAATCTAATTATGCTGAATCTATAAAATACCACAAAGAAGCCTTGGCATTAGCTAAAAAGTTAAAAGATATAGATACGCAGATAATAACATTAAACCTTTTAGGTGTTGCCTATCGCAGACAAGATGATGTTAGGAATGCCTTAAATTATCATCAATCTGCGCTTTCTTTAGCTAGAAAAATAAAAAACAAAACCTTAGAACACAAGAAAAGTATTAGTATTTCTCAAAACAGTATTGGTAATATCTATTTGACTTTACACCAATATGATTTGGCTTTAGAAAAATTCGAAGAGTCTATATACCTTCAAAAACAAGTACAAAACAAAAGAGGGCTTGCCATTAACTATCAGAACATGGGTTACGCCCAAGAGAGTTTGATGATGTTAGATGATGCGATTGAAAACTACAATAAATCTTTAGAAATAAATAATGAGATTAATTCTAAGATAGGCAAAATTATTTGTAAAAACAGTCTAGCTAGTGCTTACATTAAAAAAGGAAATTATAAAAAGGCATTGAATACAATGCAACTTGTTTATCCACTAGCAAAAGAATCTGGCAATAAATATTATATAGCTAGAACGCTTTCGCATTTGGGCTGGGCTTTTCTTAAAAATGAAGATTTTACTGAAGCCGAGAAACATTTAACTGAAGCTTATAAAATTTCTAAAGAATTCGGGTTTAAAAAAAGTGAAATAAACAGTTCGTTTCATTTAGCTGAACTTTATGAGAATATAGATGATAAACCAAAGGCATATGAATTCTATAAAAGTGCCGTAGACCTTGAGAAAAACACGCTAGATCAACAGAATATTTCCTACGTTAACAATCTAATCTCTAAACACGATCTTCAAGCTAAAATAAACGAAATAAATAATTTAGAAAGCCAGTCTCGCATTAAGACTTTACAATTTTCTAAAAATAAAAATATCCTCATCATTACTCTTATAACAATTGCGTTATTGAGTATTGCATTATATTCTATTTATCGTCAACGTTTATTAAATAATGATAAGAAAATATTAGTGTTAGAGCAGCAAGCGTTACAAACACAAATGAATCCACATTTTATTTTTAATGCGCTTAACTCCATTAAGTTATATATTATTAACAACGAACAAAAACAAGCTGTATACTACTTAAATAAATTTTCAAAACTAATTAGAAATATTTTAGATGTTTCAAAAGTTAAAGAAGTAAGCCTTAGAGATGAACTATCTACTATGGAATTATACATGAGCATAGAAAACATTCGTTTCTCGAATGAAATTGACTACAAGGTAGATATTAATCCAGATCTTAATACAGATACAATTAAAGTTCCTCCATTGATTCTTCAACCTTTTATTGAAAATGCGATATGGCATGGTTTATCATCTAAAGAAAGTGACAAACAGATTATGTTAACTGCAACTAAAAATTCTAATAAAATTGTAGAAATTAATATTATAGATAATGGTATTGGAAGGCCTGCTGCAGATAAGATTAAAAAAGGAAAATCATTAAAGAGAAAATCTGTTGGTATCGATTTAACAAAAGAACGTTTGAAAACTTTTTCTGAAGATTACGACACTGAATACTCACTGGAATATCATGATTTAAAAAAAGAAGATGGTTCATCTGCTGGAACAAAAGTTTCCATAAAATTACCTTTACCTTAGAGATCTAATTTCAATTGAACCCAAATAGGTTTTTTACTTTTTTCTGTATTTAGATTGCTAAACGATATCCCTAATAATCGAACTGAATTTTTATGTCCTTCTTGCATTAATAATTCTTGTACTACTGGAAAAAAATCTTTCTTTTTTTGAATAAAATTCGGTACTGTTTTACTCCTTGTTTGTTGTGTAAAATCACTATACTTAATTTTTAAGGTAATTGTTTTTCCTTTTGTGTTGGACTTTTCCATCCTTTTTTCTAATTCATCTGCGATAAGGTTTAATCGCTCTAACATAAAAATCTCGGAAGATAAATTTTCTCTAAACGTACGCTCAGCCGCTATTGATTTACGTATTCTGTTTGGCTTTACCTCACTTGTATGGATACCTCTTACAATATTATAATAATGGGTGCCTGATTTACCAAAAAGCTTGCTAAGCTCTTCTAATGTTTTTTGTTTTAAATCTACGCCAGAAAAAATACCATGGTTATGCATTTTCGCTGCAGTTACTTTACCAACACCATAAAATTTTGCAACTGGTAGCTCTTCTAAAAAAGTAATAACATCCTCTGGGTTTATTGTTTTTTGTCCGTTTGGCTTATTAATATCTGATGCTACTTTTGCCAAGAACTTATTTATTGAAATTCCTGCAGAACATCTTAACTCTAAAGTTTCCCATACTTTCTGTCTTATTTCTTGCGCAATTAAACTTGCAGATGGATTACCTTTTTTATTAATTGTAACGTCTAAATATGCCTCATCTAAAGAAAGTGGCTCTACCAAGTCTGTATATTCATAAAAGATTTTTCTTATTTCAGAAGAGATTTCTTTGTATCTCCAAAACCTAGGTTTTACAAAAATCAAATCTGGGCACTTTTTTTTTGCTAAATATCCACTCATAGCTGAACGTACTCCAAACTTTCGTGCCTCATAACTTGCTGCAGAAACTACACCTCTCGTTTCTCCACCTCCAACAGCTACAGGTTTCCCTAGTAAAGTAGGGTCGTCTAACTGTTCAACAGATGCATAAAATGCATCCATATCAACATGAATAATTTTTCGATGTGGCGGATTAAATTCCATACCTTAAAATTAACACATCTTAAGAAGACTTAAAAACTAAATTATGAATTTGCTAGCCTTCTTTATCTTCAACAAAAGAATGAATAACGATTACGTTTGCTGTCAGTACAGCTTCATAATGTATATTGTAAATCGGGTTTATTTGAAAAATATTTAAATAAAGTTTTCTAAGATCATTCTATAGACGTTAATAATCTTTGGCTTGGAGTTTATATATTAAAAGTGTCCTTTAATAGTACTGATGATGAAGGTAACATTAAATTAAAAAACTGTAAAGCATAAAAAAACCCCTCTTAAATTAAGAGAGGTATATATATTAAGACTTTTTATTACTTATTTCTTAATAACTTTTAAAGGCATTTTGTATATTTTTCCAGCACTAATACCTTTAGTTTTAACTGTACGGTAGTTTAATCTACTTTTTATAAAACTATTTACTTGTTCGTTATTAGAGTTTACGTTAAGAACAACGATTTCTCCATTTCTATTTACCATTAATTCTACTTCTGTAGATAAGCTAGCATCTAAACTAATGTTGGCTTTAGATAATAATTTTGCGATTTCAACTCTTAATTCTGACTTTACTTCGTTTGAAGGTCTTGTAATGTTAGCAAAAGAAGTTAAACTAATCGTCATTGCTAATACTAAAATTAAGTTTCTCATTTTTTTCGGGTTTTTTTATTTTGAATATGGTTATTATTTCCGTTGTCAAAAATACTATCAAATCAAAATTTACCGTCATTTTTGAATGTTATATAAATGTATATTTTTAATGGTTTTTCATCAAAATACAAGTTGCTTAACATTAAATTTACATTGAATTATTCTCAGTAAAAAGCTATTTTTTTATTAAAAAAATTATTAAAAACTGCAAAATCGGTGTTTTCTTTGCGTTTTATTTTATTTTTTATGATTTAAAATTGAAAAACCTAGGTTAAATTAAGGTTTATAGCTAAAAAAAAAGCAGCTTTTTTTTCTTCTTTTTTTATCCTTTTCTAAAGTTTTTATATGAGAAATCTGATCAATCTAAGTTTTGAAGTTTTTGAATACGTTTGACTTAAATGTTCTCCCTATTGGAATCTTAATATTATGAATATATAATGTATTTCCAGATATTTTTTCAATATGATTTAAATTAATGATATACGATTTATGAACTTGAAGCAAATACTCTGGTAATTTAGGTACCCAAGACTTCAAGGTATCAATTAGCACAAACTTTTTTTGTAATGTGAAAAAGGTAATATAATTTCTGTCAGACTCAATATATAGAATTTTATCAAACTGAATTTTATGCAACTCCTTATCTATATTTAAAAAAACAGAATCACCTATGTCATAATCCATTTTTGGATTTATTCTTTTTAATTTTTGTGTCGATTTCAAAAAACGATCGTATGAAAAAGGTTTTACCAGATAATCTACAATTGTATCTAACTCATAACTATCAAGCGCATAATCTGGGTAAGCAGTTGTTATTATAATGTTTGGTGGTTTTTTTAGTGTTTTAATAAAATCTATGCCTTGAATGTCTGGCAAGTTAATATCTAGAAAAATAAAATCTACACGATTTTCTTTAAAGAAATGATTAGCTTCGTTAGCTGTTTGGAAAGCTCCTAGTAATTTAATGTCGGGAACTTTACCTATAAAATTCTTCAAAATACTTTGGGCAGGTATTTCATCTTCTACGATAGCACAAGTCATATTAACGTAAGTTTTAAAACTACTAAAAAAGTAGTATCGTTTTTTATAAATAATTTGAATTTATCTCTATATAACAAATTCAATCTCTTATTTAGGTTCTTTAAACCTATTGCTCTTTTATTTTCTGTAGTTGCTTTAGTAAACTCATTTTCACACATACAAACTAAGTGAGGACCTTCTATCTTAAGATCTATCTTTATTATACTACTTGTTAAACTATGCTTGAATGCGTTCTCTATAAGCGTTATTAACAATAGAGGAGCTATTTTATAAGATGTTTTCGCTGTAAACCTGTTGTATTTAATTTCTTTAAGACCTTCTGTTCTTATCCTTTGGAAGGATATATAATTGTCTATATACTGTAGTTCTTTCTCAAGCGGAATGTATTCAGCATTACTTTCATACAATACATGTTTTAAGTTCTCCGATAATTTTAAAATTAAAGGCGGAGCCTCGCTTGGCTTTTCCAAAGCATAAGCATAAATCGTGTTTAAATTATTGAATAGAACATGAGGATTAATTTGTGATTTCAAAAATTTTAACTCCATAATTGTTCGTTCTTTTTCTTTCTTTTCAACTTCTTCCTCCTTCTCTAAATACTTAAATAGCATCCAAACAAATGAGAAAAAAATAAGAGGTACAATTGTTTGCCATAAATAATCACTTAAACATTTCATAATTGTACAACCACATTTTGTAAAGACGTTACAATACAGTTGTGTTGCAAAAAAAGAGATCATTACAAAAACTACTGTATACAAAAAGTACCACTTTCTCTTTACAAAAGTTGGTAAGAGTATAAAATTGTTAATGTATACGATAACAATAAGAATGGATAAATACTGTAAAAAAGGGTTTTCTGACCAGTAATATTCAGAAAACACAAATAGAGATATGAATACAAATAATAACCAGAACAGTGTATGAACTAGTAGTTGTATAATATGTTTTTTTAATAATCTCATTTCAATGTTGAAAATACAGATTAAAAATATATACATCAAAAATTAAGTATAAAATGCATAAACAACCATACAAAATGCATTTCATCCTTAGCAAATCAACATTTATACTGCATTTATTGATGTTTGTTAAGTTATTTTCTATTAACATATTAACCGAAGTACTTTCGACTAATATAAAATCAGCTTATCTTATGAAAAATAGTATAGTATATATCCTCTTACTTTTTAGTGGAAGCGTAATTGGGCAAAGTTTAAACAGTAAACAAATATTACTCGGAGAAGTAACTAAGACAGATTTTACTCACTCAGATTTTAACTGGTTCTCTAAAAATTATGAAAATTACTTAACTAATGATAAAATTACTGAGAAACTAAAAAAATCATTGAAAGGGTATACTATTAAAGCTTTTTTTGGGTCTTGGTGTGGTGATAGTAAGCGTAATCTACCTATTTTTTATAAAGTATTAGAAGAGTCTAATTTTTCACACGAAAACCTAACTGTAATAGCTGTAGATAGAAAAAAAGAAGCTTATAAACAGAGTCCTGGAAGAGAGGAAAAAGGATTAAATATACATAGAGTACCTACATTTATTATTTATAAGGATGGTATAGAAGTTAATAGAATCGTCGAATACCCTAAAACAACTTTTGAAAGAGATTTACTAAAAATCACAACATCTAAAAATTACACTCCTAAATATAAAGCAGTTAAACTACTTAATACTTTATTGAAAAAGCCAAAAGATAGTTTACATCTTTTAGAATCTAAATTAATATCCTTTATACCAGAAATTGCTGAAGGTGTTAAAGAACTAAACACTTACGGCTTTGTTAAGTTAAGAGCAAATTTGATCGATGAAGCCAAATACATTTTTAAGTTGAATGCAAAAATGTACCCTAATCATTATGTGCCGTATCATAGTTTAGGAGTCTATTATTTCGAAAATAAAGAATATCAAAAGGCATTAAAAAATTTATACAAATCATTGAGTATACATACTGAAAATACAAAAGCAAAAGAATTAATTCAAAAGTTGAAGGACAATAATTTAATAACCTCAAAATAAAATATTTATGAAATCATTAGTTACCTTAACGTTTATAGCACTAACAGCAGTATTAGCAAATGCACAAGAATTTAAATTTCAAAGTGAAACAATTAATTATGGGAAAATTACCCAAGGCACAAACGGCGTTAGAGTATTTGAATTTACAAATGTTGGAGATGCTCCGCTAATCATAAAAGAGATAAAATCGTCTTGTGGTTGTGCTATTCCTAAAAAACCTGAACGACCTATTATGCCTGGTGAAAAGGGTGAAATCTCTGTTTCTTATGATACTGCAAGAATGGGCGGTTTCTCGAAAGCAATTACCATTTATTCAAATGCTAAACAAGAAAGAAAAAGCCTAAAAATTAAAGGATACGTTACAAAAAAGAAACAAAACAGTAAAGTTTAAATCTTATAAAGCCTTGGTTATAGATCATCCAAGGCTTTATGTTAGATTAATTAGTTGATACAACTCATTCCCCCGATTAAGCTACGCAAATCAACGAGATCAAAAATATCTCTATTCTATTTCAGTATTCAGAAAAGTTCCTTTGGCGTTATCAAAAAAACCACTAACGTAAGTTATCTCGTTATCTGTGTGGCTAATATTAATCATTTAAATAAGGTAACTAAAAAACGCTTAAGTAAATAAATTACTTAAGCGCTATATTAATATTATTCTCTTTAAAAATTTAAGCTTTTAAACTTGCTTTTAAGAATTCAGTATTCATACGTGCGATATTCTCAAGAGAGATTCCTTTAGGACACTCAACTTCACATGCTCCTGTATTCGTACAGTTTCCAAAACCTTCATCATCCATTTGCTTAACCATGTTTAATACACGATCAGTTGCCTCTACTTGACCTTGAGGTAATAAAGCAAATTGTGAAACTTTTGCAGAAACGTATAACATTGCAGAAGAGTTTTTACAAGTAGCTACACAAGCACCACAACCAATACAAGTAGCCGCATCAAAGGCCTTATCTGCATTTTCTTTATTAATAGGGATTGCATTTGCATCTTGCGTATTTCCTGAAGTATTTACGGAAACAAAGCCACCTGCATGTTGAATTCTATCAAAAGCTGATCTATCTACTGCTAAGTCTTTTATAACTGGGAAAGCTTTCGCTCTAAATGGTTCAATATAAATAGTATCACCATCTTTAAACTTACGCATGTGTAACTGACATGTAGTTACTCCCCTATCAGGACCATGAGCTTCACCATTAATATAAAGTGAACACATACCACAGATACCTTCACGACAATCGTGATCAAAAGCAACTGGTGAATCTCCAGTTTCTATTAATTGCGTATTTAAAACGTCTAACATTTCGAGGAAAGACATATCAGGCGATATATCACTGATTTGATAATCAACCATTTTTCCTTTATCGCTTGCGTTTTTTTGACGCCAAATTTTTAACGTTAACTTCATAATCTTTCCTATTATTTATTTATACGAACGTTCTTTTACTTCAATGTTTTCATAAACCAACTCTTCTTTGTGTAACACAGCATCTTTTGGTTCTCCTTTATACTCCCACGCAGAAGCATATTGGAATTCTTTTCTACGCTGAGCTTCACCTTCTTCTGTTTGGTATTCCTCTCTAAAGTGTCCTCCGGCAGATTCTTCTCGCTGTAAGGCATCTTTTGCAAACAACTCTCCTAATTCAAGGAAATCAGCTACACGACCTGCTTTAGCTAACTCTTCATTGAATTCATTAGCTTCACCAGGAACTCTTACATTTTCCCAAAATTCTTTTCTAAGCTCAGAAATCTCATGTATTGCTTCTTTTAACTCTTCAGCGTTACGTGACATTCCACACTTATTCCACATAATTTTACCTAAACGTCTGTGGAAATAATCAACAGATTTCGTACCGTTGTTATTGATTAGTTTGTCAACTAATGCGCGTGCACTGTTTTCTGCTTCTACAAATTCTGGTGATTCAGTAGAAATTGGACCCGTACGAATATCGTCTGCTAAATAATCTCCAATTGTATAAGGTAAAACAAAATAACCATCTGCTAAACCTTGCATTAATGCAGAAGCTCCTAAACGATTGGCTCCATGGTCCGAGAAGTTTGCTTCTCCAATCGCATATAACCCAGGAACTGTAGTCATTAAGTTATAATCTACCCAAATTCCTCCCATCGTATAGTGTACCGCTGGATAAATCATCATCGGTGTTTCATATGGGTTTTCATCAACGATTTTCTCATACATTTGGAATAAGTTACCGTACTTATTCTTTACTACTTCTTGCCCTAATTTTTTAACTAGTGCTTTGTCATTAACATCTAAACCTTTTATAGTTGCTTGCTCTTTACCATAACGTTCAATAGCTGAGGCAAAATCTAAATAAACGGCTTCTCCAGTAGCGTTAACTCCAAAACCAGCATCACAACGTTCTTTAGCAGCTCGCGATGCAACATCTCGAGGAACTAAGTTACCAAATGCAGGGTAACGACGTTCTAAATAATAATCTCTATCTTCTTCGGCAATCTGTGTTGGTTTTAATTTCCCTTCACGAATTGCTTGTACATCTTCCATTTTACCAGGAACCCAAATACGTCCATCATTACGTAATGATTCAGACATTAACGTTAATTTAGACTGGTGGTCTCCCGAAACTGGAATACATGTTGGGTGAATTTGTGTGTAACAAGGATTAGCAAAATAAGCTCCTTTTTTGTGCGCTTTCCATGCAGCTGTTACATTACTACCCATGGCATTTGTTGATAAGAAAAATACGTTTCCGTATCCTCCTGTTCCTAAAACAACAGCATGAGCAGAGTGGCGCTCAATTTCTCCAGTAACTAAGTTACGTGCAATTATTCCTCGAGCTTTACCGTCGACGATTACAACATCTAACATCTCGTGACGACTATACATTTTTATTTTACCACGACCAATTTGACGATTCATGGCAGAATATGCTCCTAATAGTAACTGCTGTCCTGTTTGACCTTTTGCATAGAAAGTTCTTGAAACTAAAACTCCTCCAAAAGAACGGTTATCTAATAATCCACCATAGTCACGTGCAAAAGGTACACCTTGAGCAACACATTGGTCGATAATATTTGCAGAAACTTCAGCTAGACGGTATACGTTAGCTTCACGAGAACGATAATCTCCACCTTTAACAGTATCATAGAATAACCTGTAAGTAGAATCTCCATCTCCTTGGTAGTTTTTTGCTGCATTGATTCCTCCTTGCGCCGCAATTGAATGTGCACGTCTTGGAGAATCTTGAAAACAAAATGCTTTCACATTATATCCTAACTCAGCTAATGTAGCAGCCGCAGAACCTCCTGCTAAACCTGTACCTACAACGATAACGTCTATTAAACGTTTATTTGCAGGGTTTACTAAGTTTATTTTATTTTTATGATTAGTCCATTTATCAGCAATGGAACCTTTTGGTATTTTTGAATCTAAAGTAGCCATGTGTTTATGATTTAATGGTGACTGAAATGGTGAAATAAAGCAATAATGATAAATCCTGCAGGAATACCAATTGCATAAATTTTACTGAATGTTTCCAATCCTTTAGTGTATTTGTTGTTTGCTCCTACAGATTGAAATGCAGAATTAAACCCATGTAATAGGTGCAATGCTAAAAACACAAAACCTATACAATACAATGCAACTCGCCACATTGGAATAAATTTTTCTTGTAATTCATGGAAATACCTGAATTCTCCATTATGAAGACCAGACATATCACCTTGAACATACTTTATATTTAATTCTGGGATCCAGAAATCAATAAAGTGAATAACCATAAAAATAAGAATAAACAGACCACTGTATATCATATTTCTACTCATCCAAGAAGAGTTTGCAGCACCATTGTTTTTAGCATATTTTACCGCTCGAGCGTTTTTGTTTTTTAACTCAAGAACAAATCCCATTGCGAAATGAAAAATTACTCCGAAGATTAAAACTGGTTGCAATAAATATTGCACTGCCCAAAAAGTACCCATAAAGTGTGACGCTTTATTAAAAGCATCTGGACTAAATACAGATAAAATATTGATTGCAAAATGTTGTAATAAGAAAACCATTAGAAAGAGTGCCGAAAGTGCCATAGCAAACTTTCTTCCTATAGAAGATTTAAGTAATCCGCTCATTATTTTTTAATTAGTTTATAACTATTACAAAGTTAAGGCGAATGGTTAATTTGCACAAACAATGTGATTTGTTTTGTTAAATATTTAGAATGTATTTAAATAAGGAGTGAATCATTCTGTTTTTCCTAGTCTTTCTTCCAGTTCTACTACTTTACTTTCTAAATCGTGTAATCTTTCATAAACATCAACTGGTTCGGGCATTTGCTTTGAAGCGAACATGGTTACATACCACATTTCCATAACCTCATCTGCATTAATTGTATATGTTGGGTAGTTCCCGTCTTTATTGTCGCTTTTTAATATTAACTTCCCTTTTTCTTCTATTCTATTAATAACTCTTTTCAATACAATTCCATCATTTTTGCTAATAATTACATACACACGACCATCTTTTACTTCAGAAAAGCCTTCAACATATTTTCCAAACACTAAATCTCCATCAAAAAAAGTTCTAACCATGGAGTTCCCTTGAACCTCAAAACATCGAAATGTTCCATCACTTAAATGTGGCATGTGAAATGAAGATAATTTTTGAATAAAATCCATATCACCATAACCGTTCAAATAACCTGCTCTTGCTTTAATAGGAACATATACTATATTTTCATTTCCTAATTCGTCCGTTGCCACAACTTGAGGAACTCCAGAATATACTTGATAAGAATTTTTTCTTTTTAGAGACATTATTTCACTTTTACCAAATAAGTAATCTGGGTTGATATCAAACTCATTGATGATTGATGATAATACATCATATCCTGGTTTAGTTTTTTTCCTACTACCATCAGACTGTGGCCTACCGTTGATTATACTATCTACTGTAGTACCAGTAACACCTATTCTCTTAGAAAAAGAAAAATTATTTAAATTAAAATGATCTCTTATAGCTGCTACTTTACTAGAAATATCCATGATATATATTTAATACAGAGTTTGTAAAATGTTTACAACCCCCTGCAAAGATAACATTAAATTAAAACATTTTACATAAAAAAACATAAAATGTTTTAATTTACTATAGTTTTTATGTATCTTTGTACTCAAAATTGCTAATTCTTTATACACAAACTTAATATATTACCATTTATAAAAATTAGTTAACCATAGTTTTTGAAGTTTTAACTTGATACACATCATTTTTTTAAAATCTCAACTCATTTAATTCAATATCATCCTTGAATTAAATTCTTAATACTGTTAGAAAAGCAATACAACAGTAAAAACAAAAAGAATCTTTTAATACTAAAAAAAATTAAAAAAAGATGAGTAAAACACCTATCAAGTCAAACCTATTCAGGTTTGTAACTTTAAGAAAACCGCAACAAGCTGAAGAAACTGACAAAGCAATTGGTTTTGTATCATTTCCTGAAAACAGCACAGTAGAAAGCAAAGTATATACCGCTGCTAAAAATAGTGCTACAAATGCAGAAAAAAAACAAGCTTTAGAGACCGCGTTTGATGCTGTTAATGACATTTTTACTAGCCGCATACAAATTCAAAAGAAACATACTGAACTCTATCAGTTTTCTTCATGGTTAATGCGTAATAAATCGAGTCTATCTTTAAAGAGTATAGCATCGAATTTGTCTGGAGCTACAAAACTTTCAAATGATGATGAAATTATAATTTGGGATAATTTATTTTATCAAATTACCAATAAAACGTCTGAAAGTATTCGTGAACGATTATTACAATTATTAGTTACCAATCAGTTTTTAGAGGCATTCAATGCTTTAAAAGCAAGTGACGAAAGTAAAACAGCGTTTTCTAAAGCAGAAAAAGAAGAATTTATTCGTAGAGCTAAAGCAAGTGTTATTATACCTAAAGACCTTCTTTTTTCTAAACCCGCTGAAGACACTAATAATCCCTTTAACTTATCTACAATAGCTAAAAAGCATTTAACTGCAACCATTAAAACCAGTAATGCTCAAAAAAAGTTACAATCGTATAAAAACGCATTAGAAGAGGTACAAAGAGCAAAAATAGTACATCTTAAAAAAGAAGAAAAGCGATACCAAGAAGCGCAAGAGAAACACATTTCTAGAATTGAGAAATTTAAGAAAAATAATCCTCCCGTAATTAAAACTATTACTGATCCTTCAACAAATTTAGAAAGGGAAATAAAAACATATCCCGGTATAGAAGATATTTCTTTCACATTTAATAAAGCTCCAGAAATTATACGAAACACACAGGTAACTGAAGCTAGATCTGGACGATCTTTGAGTTCAGATATTACTACGTACTCTTCAGCTACCACAGGAATATTAAATAGTAGGAATCTTGTTATGTATGATACGTTTGATGAATTAACAGAAATTCTTAAAACTAATATTAGAAAAGAACATCAAGTTATTTTTAATAACACTCCAAAAATTACAAAAAACATACATATTGGCGGAGAAACTATAAAAATAAATACATCAAACGTACTTCCTTTATACTCTTATTCTTTAGACGTTTTAAGTTTTGGTGTTAAAACACCTACTATTGTAGGGCTTTCTATCCATTTGAAAAATTTTTTAGTGGATGCTAAACATGTTTCTTATAGTATCTCTGACAGCACTGGCAAAACTATTGATACCAGAAGTGATTTTATTATCTCAAAACTGGACACGGATAATCAAAACTTAGCGCTAACATTATTTCCTAAAGGAATAGTATTAAGCACTAAAACGTATACAATTAAAGGTGAAATTACCCTTATTAATGATACTGTCTTAAGCTTTGAGTCAACTTTTCCAATAGTAATGAGCGATACAACATTAGAGGGCTATGATTTTGGAATTGCCACATTAGAAAGCGTTAGTGATACTGACACTAGCTCTCCTACAAAAGTACAGACAATTTATGGTGTTTCACAATTGGGAATTGCTGACTTTAGGCGTGTAGAACAAGAAATATGCTGTTATATTCCTGGAGAAGTATCGCATATTGAAAATATTATGGCTCGTGAATATAAGGAACGTAGCACACGAAACTTAAATTCATATGAATCTACAACTGAAAAGACATCTGAAAAAGAAGTTGAAAATTTAACAGATACCACCTCTACAGAACGTAATGAATTACAAAGTGAAACTTCTTCAATTGTAAATTCAGATAATACTACCAATTTTGGCGCAAATGCTAGTGTAAGTAGTGAATTTGGTGGAACTAGACTTTCTGCTGGAGCAAATTTCAATACTTCTTCCAGCAGCTCTGTTTCTGATTCTAACCTTCAAGCACAAACATATGCACAAGAAGTTACTGAACGTGCTTTGGAACGTGTTGTGCAAAAAGTGAGTACAAAAAGAACGTCAAGAATTTTACGTGAGCATGAAGAAAATAGTAGTCATGGTTTTGATAACACAGAAGGCGAAAACCATGTAAGCGGTGTATACAGATGGGTCGATAAAATTTACAAAAATACACTTGTAAATTATGGCAAACGTTTGATGTATGAGTTTGCAATTCCTGAACCTGCTAAATTCTTTTTAGCCACTAAGACGAATAGAAGTAATACTACAAATGAAAATGATTTTATAGCACCTATAAAGCCAGAGCATCCTGAAAATTTAGGACTATCAAATTCAACAGGATTGGATGAAGAAAATTATCAGATGATTGCATCTGTGTATAATGCAGAAATCCCTACGTTTCCTGAGGAAGAAGTAGAGCTTAGCAAGTCTTTTAAAATAAATTTTAAACAGACTACAGGAGCTGGCGGACAAGAAGGAGACTCTATAAACGATGAAATAGCAATTCCCAAAAACTACATTACTGAAGGCTACAAAGTTTCAGGAGGTTATTTTTCACATGGAGCTGGAGTCGCCGCTGGAGGTAAAGCTATTATTTCTATAGGAAGCGATACGCATTATTTAACAACAACTTCTTTTCAAAAAGAATTTAACATAACCCCTAAGAATGCAGCGGCATTTAAAAATTTAAAAATTAAAGAGGCTATAGCTGTTTCAGCGTCTTCATGGGATATCTTTACTATACATTTTAACGTAAATGTAAAATGTATAATCACTGAAGAAGGAAAACAACAATGGCAAAACGAAACATATAAAGCTATTATGGATGCTTATAATGAACGTTTACAAGAGTATAACGAATTCATGCAAGCGCGTTCTATTGAACCAATTGAAGACGACAGGCAAAAAGAATTTAGCACTCGATTAAATCGTAGTATTGAGAAACGTGAAATTAAACGCATTGCTATTGATTTATTAACCGCTCCATATGGCATTAAAACAAGTCAAAGTAATTATACTAATGAGAGCTTTACCAAAGTAAAGAAAGATCCCGCTTTAGAAAGACATAGTGCTGTTGTAAAATTCTTTGAACAGGCATTTGATTGGGAAATTATGGCCTATACTTTTTATCCGTATTTCTACAACGACGAAAATCACTGGAACGATCCTTTTGATTACACTAACGTTAACGACCCAATTTTTAAAGCCTTTCTACTAAGCGCTATGGCAAGAACTGTTGTACCTGTGCGTACTGGTTTTGAGTATGCTGTAACGTGGTTTATGAATACTGGTGAGATATGGGGAGGACAAGGAATGGTTACTGATACTGAAGATGACTTGTACGTATCTATAGCCGAAGAAATAGAAACTATACAGGGTGTAGTTGAAGGAGAACCTTGGGAAACACGCGTTCCAACTTCACTTACATTACTTCAAGCAGAATCAGTAGCATTAGATGAAGGCGGATTACCATGTAATGAAGATTGTAGTGAACATAGTGTATTTAGTTCATCAACCAACACGTTAGGTGGCGCTAAACCAGATGGCATAGGTACTGATATTGTTGGTGCAACGAATGATATTCAATAAAAAGACCAACTAAGAATTACTCTAATTTAAATAATTACAAGCGAGAAAGAGCGAAGTAAATAATAATATTACTTCGTTTCTTTTCTCGCATTGTAAATAGGTTAATCATTAAAAAACCTAGAGTAAATAAAAACACATTATATAACTATAAAATGATAATGTATGAGCAATACGTTTAAGTTTGCTGATAAATTCAACTTTACTCCGCCGTTTAATTTTAAAACTTTTGAAAAAGAAGAGTTTGATGCTTATAAAGAGAAAGTAATTTTAAATCAGAAAACAGTTAAATCTGGCATTATATGGGTAAATAATGAAGCAGATTTTCAAAAAACATTTGGGTTAATTAAGGATGACCCTAATAAATTTAGAGTCTTTGCTGAACTTAAAAAAGGAAAGGAAAAACAAAAAGGAGAATTTAAAAAATTAAATGACTCTGGAATATCTTTTTCTGATATTAAAAAAATACACGGAATTACTCTTGGAGTAAATTTAGTAAAAGCTATAGAAAGTGAAAACAAAAAAGAGAATACCAAAATAATTATTGAGGACTTATTTAAATGGTTAGGTATTCGAAAATCTAGAGAAGAAAAAACTTATACACAACTAGAAAATTACATTCATGTTTTTGTAAAAAAACACCCTTCTGAAGTTTTTGATCCTGAAAAAGTTTACGAAGAGTTGTTCCAGTTATTACAGGAATGTATTTCACTCGGTGTTATAGGAGTTAGCGATATGGCTAAATTCTTATCGGAAGAGGTTTTTAATACACTTGCATCACAGATTAAAAAATTAAAACTAGAAGAAAACAAATGGAATCCTGAGAGTAAAGATAAAGTAGGTACTTCCAATTATGATCCATTATTTAACGACTTTTCAGAAGTAGAAAAAGGAGTAGCATTTATTTTTGATAAGTTAACTTCTTTTAAAGTTCAATATACGGAACATGAAAAGGTAAATTCTATTATAGATCTTTTAAAACATAGTGTTATAAGAATCTTTAATAGATTAAAAGAAATTATTCTTACCCCAATACAAGAATTAAACGATTATATACGAAAAAACAATGCGTATATAGTAGGTTTTATTAATGGTATCATAGATGCCGTAGCTTCTATTGTAGAGGGAATTGGGTTTGTTATAGGCTTATTTAATTATGATAATCTAAGGGTATTTATAAGTGCAATTCAAAAGCTTTTAAACGATTTTGATTGGTCTATAATTCAACAATTTATTAAAAAACAACTTCAAAAGTTATTTGCTTTTTGGACAGAAGAAGACCAATACAAACAAATTTATGAGTTTGGCACCTTTATCCCTAGACTTTTTGAAATTGCTGTAAGTTTAATTACTGGTGCAAAAGCAACTCAAAAAGTTGCAAAATCTTTAGTTGAAATTATTAAAGATATGCCTAAGCAATCACAAAAATTAAAAAAGGCATTAATCCAGCTAAAAAATAAAGCTGTTTTTGATATAGATACCCAAGTTTTAAAAACATTAAAAAGTAAAGGAGTTACCATTAGTTTTGAATTATCTTTTGATAAATTATTTTCTGGAATACCTGAGACAGTTATAATTAAAGCTTTAAATTCAAGAGTATTTAGAGTTGATTTCAAAGGGTATCCTTTAAAGAAGTTTAAAAATAAAAAAGATTTAGACAGCTATATTAAAAGATTAGAGAGTGAACCTCAGTTTTTTGATAATGAACTAGTACAAGGAATTAAAAGATATAGAAATCTTTTTCGATCGGAGAGCCCAAACTTTAAGAAAATAGACGAATGGTTTGCTATTAACAGAGCTAAATTTATGGTTGGTGACAAACTTGATGTACCTAAAATAAAAAAACTATGGGCCACAAATAATAAAATAATAAAAAAAGAACTTACAGGCGAAAAGCTTGATAAATTAACTAAAATATATGAAACCCTTGATAATAGAAATATAGCTACTACAAAATTAGAAGTTGAAGTAAATGGAAAAATACAAGTTTTCAAATATATTGAAAATTCTGGTAAAGGAACTAAAGTTACAGGCTCAAAAGGACATGCCTCTGGTAGAAAGATAAAGGATACTGAGTTTACAGATCCAGAATTTGATATGAAAAGAATAAATGATTCTGAATCTAAAATCATTGAATTAATGAATGAAGATATTGCTAAAATCATAGATGACTTAAGAATACCTATCGATAATTTAAAAGTAAAAGTAAGTATGGATACTACTTATGACCCTTGTAACGTGTGTAAAAAAGAACTACTTTTATTCCAAGAACAATTCAATGCAGATTTAGAAGTTTTCAGACCTTTTTATATAAACAAAGATACAGGACTAAATGAACCTGTTTTTAATGCAAGAACATTTATACAAATTTAAAACTATGGAATATATATACATAAACAGACTAAAGGATTTAAAAGAAAAAAGAGGCTGGAATTATACAGGAGTTAATATTTCTGAGATAAATGAGTTACAAGAAAAGTTTAATATTATTTTTCCTGTAGCATACAATGAATTTCTAAGCTACTCAGGTAATTTCTCAACAGTTATAAAACAAGGTCATGGTTTTGAATTTTTAGAACAAGATCAACAAGACGCACAAAAATGGCTAAAAGAATATGATTTAGAAAATTTAATAAAAAAACCATTTTGGGTAATTGCTACTTTAGAACGAGCTTTTTGGTATTTTCATTTAGATGAAGGTGATAACCCACCTATTTACAGATTAGATACTGAATACTACGAAGATTACCCTAATGAAAGCTCTTTCGGAAAAGTTGCGGATAGTTTTCAAGCATGGATAGAAAAAGCTATTGATTATTTTGAGGAAGACCCTGAAAATCAATAAAATTTTAAAATAGCTTTTTATCCGATAACTCGGATATATAATTATGAGGCTGCCTGAAAAGTAATTTCAGGTAGTTTTTTACATATTATATTTTAGAATTTATTCCAAGAACAATTCAATGCAGATTTAGAAGTTTTCAGACCTTTTTATATAAACAAAGATACAGGACTAAATGAACCTGTTTTTAATGCAAGAACATTTATACAAATTTAAAACTATGGAATATATATACATAAACAGACTAAAGGATTTAAAAGAAAAAAGAGGCTGGAATTATACAGGAGTTAATATTTCTGAGATAAATGAGTTACAAGAAAAGTTTAATATTATTTTTCCTGTAGCATACAATGAATTTCTAAGCTACTCAGGTAATTTCTCAACAGTTATAAAACAAGGTCATGGTTTTGAATTTTTAGAACAAGATCAACAAGACGCACAAAAATGGCTAAAAGAATATGATTTAGAAAATTTAATAAAAAAACCATTTTGGGTAATTGCTACAGATGGAGACTCTGAGTCATTTTGGTATTTTCATTTAGACGAAGGAGATAACCCTGCTATATATAGGCTATCATGTATGTATTATGGAGAAGTGAAAGACAAATTAGCTTTCGGAAAAGTTGCAGATAGTTTTCAAGCCTGGATAGAAAAAGCTATCGATAATTTTGAGGAAGACCCTGGAAATCAATAAAATTTTAAAATAGCTTTTTATCCGATAACTCGGATATATAATTATGAGGCTGCCTGAAAAGTAATTTCAGGTAGTTTTTTACATATTATATTTTAGAATTTATTCCAAGAACAATTCAATGCAGATTTAGAAGTTTTCAGACCTTTTTATATA
>JAHDDQ010000022.1:25959-47035 GCA_020629275.1 Tenacibaculum sp.
TTGATTATTTTGAGGAAGACCCTGAAAATCAATAAAATTTTAAAATAGCTTTTTACCCGATAACTTAGATTTGTAACCTACATCATACGTAAAAATTATACGGTTTAAACTCTAGGATTACAACCTTAAAAGATTAGCTAAAAACATTAACAAAACAATGGTAAGTTGTTAACGCTATTTTAAGAATTAACATGGTATGTTTATTGTATTAAAAAATTAAACTGCTATGCACTATGAAAAACAAAAAACAACACGACTTGTGTGAACGAATTTTTAAAATTTCAAAAGTTAACAGCACAATATCTCTAGAAGGCTCATTATCTATAGTTAACAGAGATGCTTCTGAAGAAAACTTTCAAAATGAAGCCTTTGAAATACGTTTTACTTCAATAATTAAAAACACGCCTATTTCGTTCAATATTCTAATTACTGCCAATGAATGTTTTAAATACGAAGACATTTTGGCATTACAACAAAAATTAGATATAAAAATTGAAGGTTGTGGTATGTTTTTTAAGGTCTTATCATATTCAAATGATTTTTCTATCCAGTTTGATACTAAGAACAGTGCTTTCATTGATACCCGTTTTGTAAAAGGTGGGTCAATAAGTTTTAAAAGCATTGATAAACACAAACATTTTACATAAAAAAATTATTTATTTTCTGTTATTAGTAATATGTTGTATATTTGTCTTGCTTTTCTAATAGTTTTATACATCAACCATGTATTAAGAAGAAGTTTTAAAGTAAGATTAAACCTCATTCGGGTAACGAAAAAAAGAAAAAGAAGTCTATTTATTTTTAAAAATTTCATCTTTATACATATTAAAAAATTGCAAATGAATTCATTAATAGCAATAGCGCTATCACAATTTGGAGTTAAAGAAATAAAAGGAGCGGAAGATCATCCTCAAATTATCAACTATTTTACCTCTTTGGGTTACAATAAAACAAAATACAAAGAAGAGACCGCATGGTGTAGTGCTTTTGTAAATTGGGTGGCCAAACAAGCTGGTTATGTACGTTCAAATCAATTAAATGCTAAAAGTTGGCTTACAATTGGAGCCTCTACAGATACTCCAGAACCTGGTGATGTTGTTGTCTTATGGAGAGAACAACCGAATAGCTGGAAAGGACATGTAGCTTTTTTAATAAAGGAATCTAAACGCTATGTATATTTACTAGGCGGAAACCAAGGCAATAGTGTAAGCATTAAAGCTTATCCTAAAAACAGAGTCTTAGATTATAGAAGGTTACAAAAGAATGAATAAAATCATGGATTCCTTTATTTTAAATTATTAACCTTGCTTTTTCTAATAAAAAATGAGAAAATAAGAAGTACATTCTCCAACCTTTTTATCTATAATTTAGTTATTACCTATACATATTTTTTAGAAGAATAGATTGTTTATAAATCTTCCTCCTTAAAACAATTATTGGGTTTATTGCTATCGAAGAGATAAAATCAATTTAAGAAAACTCCAATAAGATTTAAGAGGTTTATCCAATAAAAGCATCAAGGAACTTATGTAATCAATAAAGAAAAAGTTTAGCTACTAACATTTGTTTTTAGTAGCTCTTTTTTATCAATCATTAATTTTTAAATAGATAAAAAAGATGAAAAAAAGTAAAGAAGAATTAAAAAAATACTTCGAAACAGGCGACAAGCCAACCCAGCAACAATATGCTGACTTAATAGATAGTTATTTAGATCGTAAACAACCTGAAGGTGAAGCTAACAGAAGATTTGTTATTGATGAAACTGGAGAGGTATTTGTTAAAACTGAAGAAATAATACCTGAATATACATTTTCAGATATTATTGGAAACAAATTATCTTTATTAAAAAGCGGGAAAACTGTAAAGGAAATTGATTTGTCTTTGTATTTAGATGATACAAACTTGGCCAGATTAGTATCTGGTAAATTAGATGCTAAAGGGATTGCTACATTTAAAAGAGATGATAATTCTATATTTACTATTGACTTAAGTAATTTAAAAGAAGATTCATTAATCATAATATCTGACAGTAAGGGAGTTCAAAAATTTAAAACCAAAGACGATTTAAAGTTTGGAGATTATCACCTTTTTAATACTTCTAATAATGAAGTCAAAATTGATGGTTCATATTTCCTAAATATCACTGATCGCCTAGGCAAAAAAGAAATACAAAATGTTTCTTTAGTTAATAAAGTTGCAAAAAATCCTTTGAGTATATTATTCCCTAATTCACTAAAACGATCTCTAGATGTTCCTTTTTTAAGAGACAAAACGCCTTTTAACTATAGCGCATTTTATACATTGTCAACTAATATAAAATTTTATACTCCTATTGGAGACGGTGTACCTCCAACTAAAGGAATTTTTAGGTACAAAATAAAACCACTTAACGACTTTAGTGGTATGGAAGAAATTACATTAATAACATTAGAAGCTGACGGGGCAGATTTTTCTGATTTAAGTTATAATTATTTAGATTTTAGCGTTGGTATATTTAAAGACATTATACAATTTAATAATATTAATCATGATAGAATTGCTTTTCTAACAAAGTCATATGATAAAAATGGAAATGTAATATCTAACGGTACATCTACTGTATCATTAAAAAGCACAGATGGCGAACCTTATAATTACTTAGATGCTAGGTTTCAAATTACTTTAGAAACTGAATTAATTTTTGATGACCCTACTAACTCTGCTAATTTAAATGCTTCTTCAAATTTTAGAATAGAGCATAATTACACAAACATTACTTTAAATTCAGCAGATTAAATACTAATATCATTTATTCTATCACAAAAAAGTTTAGCTGCTAGCATTTGTTTTTAGTAGCTCTTTTTTTCAACTATTAATTTTTAAAACATATAAAGAATGAAAAAAAGTAAAGAAGAACTAAAAACGTATTTTGAAACTGGCGATAAGCCTACACAACAACAATATACTGATTTAATAGATAGTTATATTGACAGTAAACAACCTAAAGGAAAACCCAACAGATCTTTTCGTATTGATGAGAATGGAGATATATCTATAGTACCCCAACTAGCCAATAATGAACTCTTTTCGAATTTTTATGAAGAGATAAGTTTTACTCCTAGGTTTTATGCAACACAAGATGATGAATATATAGTCGATACACAGACAGGAAAAGCTATATGAATGGGTAATTTAGTTCATTTCTTTATTAAAATGAGAAAGATAAAAGACCCTACAAACATTAATTCTAGTACAGGTAATAATGGCGCCTATATTACAGGTTTACCATTCCCTAATAATAATGAAGGAGCTCTATACTCTAATATTTCAACTCTCAATTATTTTGTTGCAACAAGCATTGAAGAAGGTGTAGATATTAAAAACTTAAGTTTCACAATTGCCAATGATAACTTATTATTTGTAGATATAACAACTTCACAAAGAGTAACAGATATTAAATTTGATGGAGGACCTTTTTCTTCTGACTTATCAATTTCAGGTACATATATTACTAATGTATATGGTACTACCTAAAAATTCTTAACATAAACCCTACTTAGCACCATTTTACTAAGTAGGGTTTATTTGCTATTCAATAAAAAAGGAGAAGTTCATGAACAAGAATATCATAACCACAGAAGATTTACTTGGATATCTAAAAATTCCAGACTCTGAAAGTAAAGACAGTCAGGAAGTACTCATTAGGAAAATCACACAGCAACAAATTCTCAAAGGAGAATCTATAGCACTACGTGTTTTTGAACTTACTTACAAACGAGTAAGTATCCCTCAAAAATTATATATAGACGACAATAATATCATTTGCGTTAAACATCGTTTTAGTGCACAAAACATCTTTTACAAACCCATTTCTTATGAAAGAAATTCCGCTGTTTATACTGAAGATCAAATTCCAGGATTATTAGCAACACTAATTATTCCAGAGGAAATTTACAATACAAACTATCAGTTTTACATAAATCAACAAAATCAAATTGTTGCTTCAGTACAAGCAGTTAAAATTGATCACGTTAAAAACTATATAGCATATACTCCTAGTAATTTTTCATATCTGAAAGAACACCCATTATTAACGTATTATTATACTAATGTATATGGAGTTTCTGCAAATGAAAAAATAAAAATCAGATCATATACTAAAGAAGGTCTTGTACATCGTTTTCCTATTGTAACCAAAACTTTTCAACAAGGATATACCTATCGTTTATCGTATTATTACAAAGAGAAAGAAAAAGAGGTTAGATCTACTCGTTTTTTAAACGAATCTCCTATTGCAATAAGTATTTATGTAAAAGACTTATCTGCAGTAGTAAGTTTTTTAAGCAAAACTATATTTTGGTATTACAACGAATTTAACGATTATCAATCCAAATGGCGAAAATTATTCCTAACCGAATTAACCTATAACATAACAGACGTTCTTAATTCAGGAGGAAATATTAAGAAAAAAGTAGCTGTAATTTATCATTTACCAGAGCCTTTATACTATGTTTTTCATAACATACCATCATTATGGTACTTGTTAAGGATATTAGCCAAAGGTTATATTAGGAATGCTTTAGGTATTAATGAAGAAGATCTTATTTTAAAATTATTGCGAATAATCTATCATAGATCTACCAATAAACTTAAAAAAACAGGCACAAATAACACAGATACACTTGAAGAAGAAACCAAAAATAATACACAACAAAATACTAGCTTTGTAACCAACTTAGTTACACAACAAGTAGATGGTCAATTGTTATTATACAAATTAATTGTTGAGTTAAATGGAGAACAATTTAGGACTTATGTTCGTTTTATCTGGAATATTTGGAAGAACAGCTCATATGCTATTACTACTCCTAAGCTAAATAAACACGTAGCAATAACTTCAAAAAGCCCTGTTTATTTAGACTATAGATCTAATAAAATACTAGGCTTTCATTTAGATAATGCTGATATAAGTTGGAATGGAAAATTGCCTCAAATTTTAATTAAAACAAGAGTTAAAGCTGGTACTAAAGAAGTTCCTTCACTAATCAACATAGGAGATAGTGGCAAACCAAGGTATATTGAAACTGGCGATACTGAAATAATAGATAATTATGAAGCAAAAAGCTATAACTATCATCCATTTTCTCCAGTAATTTTAAAAAACAGCGATAATCCAACATTCATATTAAAAGGAGAAGAAAACTCTAGTGCTTCCTCAATAACTCTCCCTGCTTTTCTAATTTTTGCAAATAATGATGCTGCTTTTTTGGAAAACATACTTACAGGCGTAGAATATGCTTTAGATGTTGCTACTACAGTATCTGGAGTAATTAATTTAATTAAAGTTGGTCGTTTATACAATATTTTAAAAGGAGGAAAAACGTTATTCTTTAGAACCGCGCAAGCAACCAAAGCTATTACTGGAGCAAAAGCAGCTGCTGGTCTTATAGAAGTAAGCTCTGGAACAGTAAACACCTTCCTAAAATTAACTGGTAAAAATGATACAGAACTAGGAAAAACCGTTGCTAAGTATTTGTTTTATCTAGAAATGTTATCCTTAGCAGGTGAAGCTACTGTGTTATTAAAAGGGAAACTCACAAAAACTGCTAAAGAGTTAGTAGAGAATCCTAATTTTGAAAAGTCTTTAGATGATTTAGTTAAAAAAAGAGAGCTTGATGAAGTCGATAAAATTAAAATCAGAGATGAAATTAATAAAGTAGTTAATGGAGGCAAAACACCTACTTTTTCTAAAGCTACAAAAAAAGTAAAGTCATATTGGATTAAATTTTTATCTAAAAAAGGTGTTAGATTTGAGATAGGTACTGAAAATGCTACTAAAATTTTAAATAAAGAAGAAGCTTTAGGAATACATATAACAAAATTTAAAAATTCAGAGATAAACGAATTTGAACAAATAATATATTTGCACGAAAACCCATCTACTTCAGTATTCTTAGAAGAATGTTATCATGCCCTTCAAAGATTAAACGGACTAACTAAATATATGCCTCCAATAGAAGTGAGAGGTGTAACTTACACGGATGTTAACGCATGGGAATATTTAGCTAAAAAACGTATTTTAGATGAAGCAGAAAGAAATGGTATAACTTATGAAGAGTACATTTTTATAGAAAATCAATTACAAAATGTATTGGAAGGAACTTATTAAAAAAAGAATCAAATGAATAATTTTAAAGCAACACTATTAGAGAGTATTGAAAATGATGATTTTCTAGTAAAAATAATTTACAAACCTCTAGAAAATGGTGAAACTGATTTTAAATTTGGGAATTCATCTAAAACATTAGAAAGAGATTCTTTAGAGTTTTTAGATTCAGACCTAAATTCTCTACAGCCCATAAATTATAAAATAATAAACCCAAAAGAAATAAAGAAACTTAAGATGAAAATTTCAAATGAATATCCTTTCATTTATGAAGTTAAAGGAAAAATTAATTATTATGATCAAAAAGTACATATCAAATTAGCTACCGCAGAATATTTACTAGAAAGGGGAAAAGACTATTTTTTACAATTAAGATATGATGGAAAGATTAGTGAAAAAATAAAAATTGCTTTTTAGCAACTCTAGATATCCAAATACCAAGTAATACGAATTCAAAATCATAGACTATAATAAAGATTTAGAATTATTAAATGAAGCAATAGAAGAAGGATATAAATTTAATTACAATATAGCTGTTGGAAATACTAGTAGTATAGATGCTCAAGTAAAAAGATGAAAAACATGCTGTCGCTGGAAATGCACCTTTTTAGTAGAAAAGAAAACAGGTAGAATTGTCATTTTTGGCACCGCATATGCTGATGAATATTACATAAGAGCATATGAAAACGGGTATTATGATGAATAATGTTTGGTAAATTAGAAAGTGAATTTCACTTAACAACAAGATAATAAAAGATTTAAACCTGTGCTATATGGTTATTATAATTTATGAAACCCAAAATCGTCATTACGAGGAAAAATGACGAAGTAATCTTTTATTCTCTTTACTAAATTTTATTTTTTGCTACTAAATAAACAGATTACTTCATTTCACTATGTTTCATTCGTAATGACGAATTTGTGTACTTTTCAAAAAAGTTGGAATTGATAATTTAAAAAAATGATAGTTTACCTCTTTTAGTTCGTAAATAAATGTTAGTTTACCTCTTTTTTACGACCAAAATTCTAAAGTGTAGTTAATGGCTATTCAAGATATAAAAAACTATAATTTTCAAGACGTTTTTTCTTTACAATTAGTTGCGTTTGAAAAAGCATGTGTAGTGAACAAACCTACACAAATAGATGATTATAAAATCTTTTGGATTAAAGAAGGAAAAGGAACATATAACATTGATTTTAAAAGTTATTCTTTTGACGGAAATGTGCTGTTTTTCCTTTCGCCTGGCCAAATATTCACTGTAGATTCTGAAAAAATAAAAGAAGCATATCAGCTAAGTTTTACTAGAGATTTTTATTGTATTCAAACACATGATACTGAAATAGCCTGTAATGGTGTTTTATTTAATAATGTATATGAAACTCCGTTTGTATCTCCTTCAAACAAAGACACAAATAAATTAAATTTCATCCTAGAAAATTTAATTGAAGAGTTTGAATTAAAAGAAACAGCACAATATGATATGTTGCAATCTTTCTTGAAGCAGTTCATAATTTATTCTGTTCGAATAAAAAAAGAGTTTGACACTGTTAAAGAAGATACAGAAACAAAACTATTTAAAGATTTTAGTTTACTTGTTGAACAAAACTTTAAAAAACTACATAGTGTTACTGATTATGCTAACCGATTAGGAATCTCTCCAAAATCATTAACCAAACATTTTCAGAAAATAGGAACACAAACACCCAGCGACTTGATTAAATATAGAATCATAACAGAAGCCAAAAGACAATTACTCTATTCTTCCCAAGCTGTAAAACACATCGCTTTCGATTTGGGTTTTAATGATCCTGCTTATTTTTCTCGCTTCTTCACAAAAGCTACTGGAAATTCTCCAGCTCAATTTAAAAAGCTTCAAAAAGCATAATACGTATTATTTAATTAGATGCTAACATTCACCTTTAAAAACAACTTACAAAAGTAAACTTAGATTCGCTTTTTAGATTCTAATCACCACTTCTTCTATCTATTTAAATGCTCTTTTTGCACATTTTTCCTTTTTGTACAACTCTTAAGAACTTTTGTCCAATTTTCAAGGTCTCTTTTCGTCGCATCTTTGTATCAGAATTTAAAACCAAGAATTATGAAAGCAGAAAGTTATCAGTGCCCAAATTGTTGGGGATATCAAGAATATGACGAGCAATATCCAGAAAGAGAGCTGTGTAATTGCGAAAAATAAAAATCAATCTTAATAATATTAAAATAAAACATTATGAGTACAAGAATTCAAACACTAAATCCAGAAACTACAACAGGAAAATCTAAAGAATTGTTCGACGCAGTTCAAAATAAATTAGGTTTTATCCCAAATCTTATCAAAGTTTTTGGTAATTCACCTGCAACTTTACAAACATATTTAGCCTTAGGAGATTTAACAGCTGGTGGTAATTTTTCAAGCAAGTTTAGAGAGCAATTAGCTTTGGCTATCGCTGAAGAAAACAACTGTAACTATTGTTTGTCTGCTCACACTGCTATTGGTAAGATGAACGGTTTAACAGACGAACAAACTGAACAAAATAGACAAGGTCGTTCTTCTGATGAAAAAACACAAGCTGGTTTGCAATTAGCGCAAAGTATTACTAAGAATAGAGGAAACATTTCTACTGAAGAAATTCAAGCCGCTAAGAATGCTGGATATAACGATGGTGATATCCTAGAAATCGTATTGAACGTGGTATCAAATACATTAACAAATTATGTAAATCATATTGCTGAAACTGAAGTTGATTTTCCTAAAGTAGAAGCAGGTAAATTCACAATAAACTCATAATCATCTAATTTAATAACAATCATAAACAATTCAAATCATGAAAAAATTCATCGCTATTTTAGTTTTAATCTTGGGAATTTCTATCAACGCAAATGCACAAAAAGCTAAAACTGTAGCTTTAGAGCAAACTGCTGGAGAGTTTACTCAAAAATCGTTAACTCTTTCTGAAGGAACTTACGTTTTTGAAATTTCTAATACTAATGTTGGTAAAGATGTTGGTTTTGTGTTAGCTCCTAAGGGAAAAACAGAACAGAAACACCATATTAAAAATGCCTATGTTACTTCTTTGGTGAAAAACAATTCAAAATCATCTTCTAAGCAAGTAACATTACAAAAAGGAGAGTACGTATATTTTTGTCCGTTAAATAAAACGCCAGAGTATACGTTGATAGTTGAATAATAGGTTTTACAACTTTCTCAAAAAAAAGACTCAGTAATTACTGAGTCTTTTTGTTTTTATGCCTTACCACCATCTAGTTCGTCTTGCCATTTTACCAATTCTTTCCAACGTCCTTGATAGGCCAATAGAGCTTGTTTTGGCCATGTCCCCGGCTTATGAATTCTATATCTTTCTCCTCCGCTATTCAACACTTCTTGACATTTTTCTATAGATGTTTCACTTAATGCTTTCCAAGTTTTAATATCGAAATTATGAAAAAGACCTTCTATTTTTGGACCAATACCTTCAACAATTTTTAAATCGTCTTGCTTAATTTTTTTACCATAAGCAATCTTTGCAGCCTCTGCATCAAAGGGAATTGTTAAAACTGTACCTCTACCTCCAGAAAAAGAAGACGCTACTACTCCTAAATCTGTGTTAGATTCATTCCTTTTCGCATTTAAGTCTAATGTTAAACTAGCCTTGCTCTTGTTACAAGCTTCCAGATCATTTTGTAATTGAAGCTTACTTTTTCTACATAACTCTAAGTTATTCTCAAGATTAAATATTCTTTCTTTCAATTCAGAAATAGTTTCTCCTGAATCTTCAGCTCTGTTATTCAACACATATCTTCCTAAAAGATATCCCAATATAGCTGATATTATTCCTACTAGTATAGGTATGATAATACACCAATTCATAATTTTTTATTTTACTGTTATTACTGTTCTTCTATTTTTTGCTCTTCCCGCTACTGTTTTATTGTCGGCTATAGGTTCTTTTTGTCCTTTCGATGTCGCCATAATCTTAGCTGCTGGTATAGCATTGTTGATCAAATACTGTTTAACGAAATCTGCTCTATTTTGTCCTAAAACAATATTATTAGCAGCGTTACCTGTTTTATCTGTATGACCTGTAACTATACACATCGCTCCATCTACTTTATCTAAATACTTGGAAATATCTGCTACTTCTTGTCGTTCTTCTGGAGTTAAATCAATCGTTGCCTGACCACTTTTAAAATGAAGTACGATAGGTTTCTCTTTTATGTGTGCGCCTAATTGCTCAACATTTTGTGCATCATCTTCGAGTTTTAAAATAGCAAAGCTTAATGGACCATGATAAACTTTTAATGAATCTGGTATCATATCCTTTTTTAATTCACCATAAGTATTTATAACCTTAGAAGGAATTCCTTTTATTGTGAAGTAGTTTTTTACTGAATTTGCTCTTGCTAATCCTAAATTAGGGAACGCTGAATTATTTTTTTCTTCTCCAGTATAATACCCTGTAATAGCAACTGCTTTTTTATCATTTAAATTCAAATAATTCTTTAGTTTTTCTAACTCTAAATCTAAGCTTGGAGTAACGGGGGTTAAAAAGTTAAGATTAGAATCTTCAAAATTGAAATTATCATTAACCATAGCAGAAAAACTTCCTTCGTTATCTTTTATGCTAAAAGGATATAATGTAGGGTTCTTATATACTTTAGTAACTGTACTTTCAGGTGCACCAGGCTCTATTACTTTTTCTGCTTTAACTGAAGGACAACATAATACCCAACTAAAATAAGTTCCAACTACAATAGTGAGTAAGATCCCTATTAAATATATTAATCTTTTATCCATTTTTTTTAATTTAATTTACTGATTGTGAATTTATTAAAAATAATTTAAAAATTTTAACAGTTTAGATTATAAAATATCACATTTTTAGGAATTAAATTAAAAAAATAATAACAAACACCTGGTTATCAGATATGTTAACAATATATTAATAATGTTATAGTTAAGTTAATTACCGATAAGCAATGAAACATTTTTAAATACGTGGCGTCTCTTAGATGTAACCTTTTTAACTTAAACTCATGAAAAAAATCATTTTAACAATCGCCCTAGTATTTACCGCTTCTACTTTAACAGTAAATGCAAATGAACTACCAAACGAAACTATTACTGTAACATATACAGCTGATGTGAGTACTTTTTGTAAATTAATTAGAACAGGTAATTATGAAGCTGTGGCTGCCATGATTAAAAGTGGACAAAACGTAAATAAAAAATCTACTGGTTTAACACCTTTAATGTTTGCTGCTAGATATAATAGAGCAGAAATTGCTAAATTATTAATAGATAATGGTGCAAAGCTTAATGCTAGATCTGAAAGAGGATTTACAGCATTAAAATGGGCAAAATTAGCTAAGGCTAATGAAGCGATGCAAGTTATTAAAAGTGCTATTGAAAAATAGTATGTAAAAGAATTGTATACATATTTGAATTAAAAAAAACCGTCTAAATAAATTTAGACGGTTTTTAAATATTTTTAAGAAACTAGTTATTTTAACTCTCTTCTTCTTCAGTAGTAGCTTTCGCAGCATTACGTGACATACGTACTTGAGCAACTACAGTATTATCTGGGTGTAAAAATGTAAACTTCTCGTTCGCTAACTCTGTAACATAAAGCTTATTTCCTATCTCTAACTCAGTAATATCTGCTTCGATAAAATCTGGTAAATTAGCTGGTAAAGCTTTAACTCTTAATTTACGTAAGTTATGACGTAAAGCACCACCAATCATAACACCTTTAGAACTACCTGTTAATTTAACTGGAATTTCCATGGTAACTGGCTTGTCGTCAAATATTTGATAAAAATCTACGTGTAAAATTTTATCTGATACTGGGTGGAATTGAATATCTTGTAAAACAGCAGTAAATGTTGTTCCTTCAAGTTCAATCGAAGCTGTGTATACATTTGGAGTGTACACTAAGTTTTTAAACGCTTTTTCTTCTGCTGAAAAATGTACAGGTTTGTCTCCTCCGTATAACACGCAAGGAACCTTTCCAGCATTACGTAAGGCTTTAGTAGCTACTTTACCTACGCTTTCTCTTTGAGATCCGTTGATCGTAATTGATTGCATTACTTAAATATTTATTTACATTAAAAATTGATCGCTGATAGATGTATTGGATTGTACCTTGTGCATCACATCAGCAAATAAAGGTGCGCAAGTTACAACTTTTATTTTAGATACATCCTTTTTCAAAGGAATTGTATCTGAAACAATTAACTCAGTTAGTTTTGAATTTTGAATTTTCTCGTAAGCGTCTCCTGAAAGTATTGGATGTGTACAAATAGCTCTTACTGACTTGGCACCTCTTTCCATCATTAAATCAGCAGCTTTAGTAAGTGTTCCTCCTGTATCAATCATATCATCTACTAGAATAACATTTTTACCTTGAACATCTCCGATCAACTCCATATGAGAAATAACATTGGCCTTTTTCCTTTGTTTATAACAAATAACGACATCACTTTCCAAGTATTTAGAATAGGCATATGCTCTTTTTGATCCTCCCATATCTGGAGAAGCAACTGTTACATCTTCTAATTTTAACTTTTCTATGTAAGACATGAAAATTGTTGACGCAAATAAATGATCTACTGGCTTTTCAAAAAAACCTTGAATTTGATCAGCATGTAAATCCATAGTCATAATTCGTGTAGCTCCTGCAGCTTCTAATAGTTTTGCTACCAGTTTTGCTCCTATTGCGACTCTTGGCTTATCCTTTCTATCTTGTCGTGCCCAACCAAAATATGGCATAACAGCAGTGATGTGACGAGCAGAAGCGCGTTTAGCTGCATCTAACATTAATAGCATTTCCATTAAATTGTCTGAATTTGGAAATGTTGAACCTATAATAAAGACACGTCTACCTCGAACAGATTCTTCGAAAGCTGGTTGGAATTCACCATCACTAAACGATGTTATTTGAACATTTCCAAGACCTTCACCATATTGTTTGGCTATTTTTTTTGCAAGTTCCATACTTTGTCTGCACGCAAACAATTTAGGAGTAAGTTGATTATAAGACATTTACTAGTTGTGTTTTTAAAGTGTTGTTGTTAGTGGCAAAAGTAAAATTATTTTAAAGAGTATTAAAACGAAATCGTTTTATTTACAATAAAAAATAATTAGATTTGCAGTGTTACAAAAATGCTCGAGTGGCGGAATTGGTAGACGCGCTGGATTCAAAATCCAGTTCTTTCGGGAGTATGGGTTCGATTCCCATCTCGAGTACAAAAAACCTCAACAAACTTGTTGAGGTTTTATTTTGAAATATACTTTTAAATAATATCCATTTTCTTAAGTAAAAAAGAAGCATTCATATTTTTACATACACCATTTTTCATTGAATAATCGAAATAAAGTTCATCATTCACAATTTCCGCATCAAAGTAATAGTTTTCAATTGTACTGTATGTTTCAGATAACTCGCAGAGGCTTATATCATGTGTGGCTATAATTCCTGTAGATGTAGAACTGTTCAGTTTTTCAACAAATTGCTTCGAACCTGTTGCTTTATCCTTACTATTCGTTCCTTTTAAAATTTCATCTAAAATGATAAAATAATCTTCTGTTTTAATAGTATCTATGATAAACTTTAATCTTTTCAATTCGGAATAAAAGTACGACTCGTCATCTGTTAAAGAATCTGTTGTTCGCATGCTTGTAATGAGTTTTACAGGGAAGTAATTAAACTCTTTCGCACACACAGGTAAGCCACAATTCGACATAACTACAGCCAATGAAATTGTTCTTAAAAAAGTACTTTTTCCTGCCATATTTGCTCCAGTAATAATAAAGAATTGTTCTTGATCAATATTAAAATCATTATCAACTCTCTTACCTGGATTCAATAATGGATGTCCAAGCTGTTTAGCGTTGATTAAATTCTTTTCCTTAGAAATAGCTGGGAAAATGTAGGTAGGATGATTGTATACGAAATTAGCTAGCGTATTTTTTGCGTCAAAGAAACTTACTACATCAAACCACTTCTCTACAACATTTTTATACTTTTCTATCCATTTTTCCGTTTTCACTGCATTTTGAATATCCCATAAAAATAATCCGTTTCCTAATACTGCAATGATTACATTATTTCGTTGATCAAATGCATCTAAAATCTTAGAAAATTGTTTGAATATAACTGAAGCTTTTTTATGTCCAGACGTAATTTCTTTTTGTTTTTCTTGAAGTTTAGGTGATGCAAAAGATTCGTCTTCTACTGCTGCCAGTAATAAATGATACTGCTTAAAAACTTCTTTAGCCTTGCCAACATTAGTATATAAGTCGTTTATTGATTTAAAATAACACCCAGTAATCGTTAAACCAACAAAAAACCACACAAGCAATACCCAAAAATCTATGAACCCTAATGAGTTCAAGACTATGAAACCAATTGATAGGTAAGGGAAAAATTTACCACACAAGCTAAGAAAATTAGGCAATACCTTTTCGTAACCAAGAATCCAATTTAAAATTGTAGTTGTTGAAGTATTTATTGCAATTAAACTTGAAATTGCAGAAAAATTCTGTCTCCACTTTACTTTCTTCGATAACTCCTTTAATACCTCTTGCTTTTCTTTAATATTAGTGAGACTGTTTTTGGTTACTATTTTTGCTAAAAACTTCCGTCCTGCTTGTGTGGTTGTTCTATTCAAATATTGAAAAAAAGAACCTTCACCAAACAAATCAATATCATGGCTGTAAAAATGTGTAGGATCTGAAAACTCACTCCCAAAACTTAAGTTCGAATAATCTCCTTTAAGCACTGCTATCTCATTTGTATTTATATTAATTTTCGCTTCACGAATATCTTTTTCTCGCTGTAATTTTGTGTGCTTAACTACCAAAAAAACAAAGAAACACATCCCAAAAAAACTATACAGGAACACAAAATTTGTTTTTGTAAATGTGCTATATATAATATATGATGTTACAAAAAAAGTAATTAGCCTTGTTACACTATTTATAGTTAACCTTTTTTTTATTTTTTCTAATTCTTCCTCTAACGATTTCTTCTCTCGTTCATAAAATTCTAAAGGTTGGTGCATGTAATATTTAATTTTTGACCTTAAAAATACGTTTTAGTATTGAAATAAATTAATAATATATTATTTTCGTTATATGCCTACATCATTAGAGTTACAAGTAAAAACACTACCAAATTCACCAGGAGTTTATCAATATTTTGATAAAGATGATGTTATCATTTATGTAGGAAAAGCTAAAAACTTAAAAAAAAGAGTTTCTTCTTATTTTACTAAGAACCATGATAACGCTAAAACGAGAATTTTAGTACGAAAAATTGTTCGTATTGAACACATTGTGGTAGATACTGAAACGGATGCTTTATTGTTGGAAAATAATCTTATAAAAAAATACCAACCCAGGTATAATATTTTATTAAAAGACGATAAATCTTATCCTTGGATTTGCATAAAAAGAGAACGTTTCCCAAGAGTGTTTTCTACACGTAGAGTTATCAAAGATGGCTCTGAGTATTTCGGCCCTTTTACTAATGTTAAAACAGTATATGCTCTTCTAGATTTGATTAAAGATTTATATCCTATTAGGACCTGTAATTATGACTTAAGTGAGGCAAAAATTGATGCTGAAAAATATAAGGTATGCTTAGAGTATCATTTAGGAAATTGCCTAGGTCCATGCGAAGGACATCAAAAAGAGGAAGAATATAATGAAGATATTAAAGCCATTCGAAATATTGTAAAAGGAAACTTCAAAGAAAGCTTAGAAAGTTTAGAAAGAATAATGATGAAATATGCTTCTGAAATGAAATTTGAAGAAGCTCAAAAGATAAAAGATAAACTTGCGTCGTTACAAAATTATCAAGCAAAATCTACTATTGTAAACCCTTCAATTAATAACGTTGACGTTTTTTCTATTACCTCAGATGAAACACATGGTTATGCAAATTTCTTTAAAATTATGAACGGTGCTATAGTTCAATCTTACACTACAGAACTAAAGAAGAAATTAGACGAAACAGACAAAGAACTTCTTGAGCTTTTTATCGTCGAAACTCGACAACGTTTTAACTCATTGTCAAGAGAGGTTTTTGTCCCTTTTGAAGTTGAACTGGGTAGTAAAATAAAAGTAACAATTCCTAAGCTCGGTGACAAGAAACGTATTGTAGATTTATCATTAAGAAATGCCAAATATTACAGACAAGAGCAATTTAAACAAATTAAAATTGTTGACCCAGATAGGCATGTAAAACGAATTATGGGACAGATGCAAAAAGATTTACGATTGCATAATGAACCTAGACATATTGAATGTTTCGATAATTCAAATATCCAAGGTACAAATCCTGTTGCAGCTTGTGTTGTTTTTAGAGACGGTAAACCTAGCAAAAAGGAATATCGCCATTTTAATATTAAAACTGTAGAAGGCCCTGATGATTTTGCTTCTATGGAAGAAGTAGTTTACAGACGATATAAAAGGTTATTAGAAGAAGACAAGGCGTTGCCTCAATTAATTGTTATTGATGGTGGAAAGGGTCAATTATCATCTGCACTAAAAAGTTTAGATGTTCTTGGTTTAAGAGGAAAAATAGCTATTATTGGTATCGCAAAAAGGTTAGAAGAGATTTATTACCCAGGTGATAGTGTACCTCTGTATCTAGACAAAAAATCAGAGACATTAAAGATCATTCAGTATTTACGAAATGAAGCACACCGTTTTGGTATTACATTTCATCGTAATAAAAGAAGCAAAGCAGCCATTCAATCTGAGCTAGAACAAATTCCTGATATCGGTAAACAAACGATAACAAATTTATTGCGTAAGTTTAAATCTACTAAAAGAGTAAAAAATGCTACATTAGAAGAATTAAAAGAGGTTGTCGGGAATTCAAGAGCTATGAAAATTTATAATTATTATCATTCATCATAACATGAAATTAAAACTGTTTATACTTATTATTTGCCCAATACTTTTGCTTGCACAGAAGCAACCAAAAGTAGGCTTAGTTTTAAGTGGTGGTGGTGCTAAAGGTTTTGCACACGTTGGTGTGTTAAAAGAATTAGAAAAAGCTGGTGTTCAGGTCGATTATATTGGAGGAACTAGTATGGGAGCTATTATTGGCGGATTATATGCTTCAGGCTATTCTGCTAATCAAATTGAAGGTATCATAAAGAAAATTGATTTTTTCTCAATGATACAAGACAATGTTAAACGAGAAGATATCCCTTATTTTGAAAAATCTTACCTCGAAAAAACAGCTGTTACACTACCTATCAGGAATGGAGGTATTGGTTTACCTTTAGGTTTATCCAAAGGACAAAACATACTTAACCTTTTAACTGAGTTATTGTCCCCTGTCGATAATATTAATGACTTTTCTAAGCTTCCTATTCCTTTCTTCTGTATTGCTACAGATATTGAAACTGGTGAAGAGGTTATATTAGAAGAGGGCTCATTACCGTTAGCACTTAGAGCCAGTGGCTCATTTCCTTCGCTTTTAAATCCTGTAGAGGTTAAAGATAGGCTGCTTGTTGATGGTGGTGTAGCAAATAACTTCCCTGTAGACCGAATGAAGAAAAAAGGGGTTGATATAGTTATTGGTGTTAACGTACAAGGCACCTTATTAGATAAGGAAAAACTATCTTCAGTAGCTTCTCTATTAAGTCAAATAATAAACTTTCAGATGTATAAAAAATCTGATGAACAAATTAAACACTTAGATGTACATATACACCCAGATGTTAATGAATATACTGTAGTTTCATTTGATGATAAAGAAACTATTTTAAACAGAGGACGTAATGCCGTAAAACCTTATAAAGCTGTTTTTGATAGTATTGCTTCTTTACAAAAAATAAAAAGGAAAAAAGTCAAAAATAATATAAAGAGAAAGCGCTTTTTGATAGATCGAATTATTCTGAAAGGAAATAAAAATTACACACAAAACTTCATCTTAGGCAAACTACGATTAAAAGAAGGAGATTCTGTTTCATATAGTGAGGTTTCAAAGAAAATAAATACATTAACAGCTTCTAAAACTTTTCAAAGAGTAGATTATAATTTTAAAAATTCTTTTAATGGAAAGAAGCTTGAAATTACCGTTAAAGAAAACGATACTAGGGCTTTCTTAGGGCTAGGTCTTCACTATGATCTACTATATAAATCTGGTGTGCTTTTAAACTATAATCACAAGAAATTACTTTTATCAAATGATGAACTTTCTTTTGATTTTGTTATTGGTGATAATATTCGCTACGACATACAATATTTTATAGACAATGGTTACTTGTTAAGTTATGGATTCTCCTCACGTTATAATTCCTTTAAAACTGATGTAACTTTTAACGAAAACAACTTAAATAAAATTAACGTAAGCTATCGAGATTTTACCAATAAGCTATTTGCCCAAACTACTCTAAACAAACGTACTGCATTTGGACTTGGTGTAGAGATACAAAGTGTAAAAATTTCATCTGATACATTTCTAACTAATAATGAAGAAACATTATTCGATGATAGTCTTTATTTTAATTCTTTTGGATTTCTTAACATAGACACCTACGATAAAAAAATGTTCCCTACCAAAGGTTTCTATTTAGGTGGTAATTTTAAGTGGTACATGTGGTCTAATAGAAATAAAACTCTAGACGATTTTGCTAGTGGTAGCATAAGTTTTAATCAATATTCACAAGTTGACGGAACTTTTGGTTTTGCCACTACATTTTGGGGTAAATTTACATTCCAAAACATTAATCAAGCTGGATTTACTCTTGGTGAAGAAGGTTCAGAAATTTTCGATTATCGTTTAGGTGGTTACAACCAAAATTATATTAATAATTTTACTTCCTTTTACGGTTATGATATCTCTTCATTAACCGATCAATCATTTTTAAAGTCTGAATTTCATTTGCGGTATTCTATTTTCGACAAACATTACTTAAACTTCATTGCAAACTATGGTAAAGTAGGAAAGAATGTACTTAGAAGAGGAGAAGTCTTAAAAGAAATTAAATCGGGTTACGCATTAGGCTATTCATTGGAAACTATATTGGGCCCTATTGAAATTAAATATTCATGGTCTCCAGATCATAACGATAGGTTCTGGTTATTTAACTTAGGGTTTTGGTTTTAAAACAAAAAATCCTATTCAGTAAATGAATAGGATTTTAGTTCGTAATAAGAAAGTTGCCTTATTATTTATTTTTTTTCTTGTAATAGAAATGGTACTGTAAGTACTGATATGCATCTCTAGGTATAATTTTTATCCACTTTTTATAACGTACGAACCACTTAATTTGAATTGAGTTCATGCTCTTAGTTAAATACGCCGCAACAAAAGGATGTACATTTAAAGTAATGTCCTTATATGGTGTATTGTTTCTCATGACTTTATCCAATTCTGCTTCAATTTTATCAATTAAAACAATAGGAGCTTCTACTTCTCCGTTTTTATTTGGGTTTGGTTCGCGAGTTTTTATTTCGAGTTCAGGTCTAACTCTTTGACGTGTAATTTGTACTAAACCAAATTTACTTGGTGGTAATATTTTGTGTTTAGTTCTATCTAAAGCCATAGCGTCTTTAAGATGGTGAAATAATTTCTGCCTGTTTTCAGCCGATTTCATATCAATGAAATCAACAACAATAATACCTCCCATATCTCTTAGTTGCAATTGACGCGCAACTTCTGTAGCAGCTATTAGATTTACTTCTAAAGCTGTTTCTTCTTGATTTTTGGCTTTATTAGAACGGTTTCCACTATTTACATCTATAACATGTAATGCTTCTGTATGCTCGATAACAAGGTAAGCCCCTTTACTCATTGATACTGTTTTACCAAATGAAGTTTTTATTTGACGCTCTACTCCATATTTTTCGAAAATAGGAACGCTTGCTCGATGTAACTTTACAATTTTTTCCTTCTCAGGGTATATTTGTTGTAAATATTCCTTGATTTCTAATTTTAAACTTTCATCATTAGTTATAATACTTGTAAAAGACTCATTCATAACATCTCTTAAAATAGAAGATGCTCTATTCAATTCACTCAGTACTTTAGTTGGAGTCTGTGTATTTGCAATTCTCTTGCACATCGACTTCCATCGCTCTAGTGAATTCTCTAAATCTTTATCTAATTCTGCTACCTTTTTTCCTTCAGCAACAGTTCGCAAGATAAGCCCAAACCCTTTTGGCTTGATACTTTTTGCTAATTTTCTTAAACGTTCTTTCTCCTTATTATCGGTAATTTTTTGTGATACCGATACTCTGTTAGAAAAAGGAACTAAAACTAAAAATCTACCAGCTATAGATAGCTCTGAACTAATTCTTGGTCCTTTGGTAGAAATAGGTTCTTTTACAATTTGTACTAATAAGTTTTGACCTGATTTTAATACGTCATTAATACCTCCGTCTTTGTTGATGTCTTCTTCAAAGCGAAAATTTTTTAAAGCGAATTCTTTAAATTTACCTGTACTTACTTTTTTGATGAATTTATTCAAAGAGAGTACTTGTGGTCCTAAATCGTGATAGTGTAAAAAACCATCTTTAGGATATCCAACATTAACAAATGCTGCGTTTAAACCAGTCATGACTTTTCCTATTTTTGCTAGAAAAATATCACCAACTGAAAATTTATTGTCACCAGTCTCTTTATTTAATTCAACAAGTCTACCATCTCTTAATAAGGCAAAATCAATATCAGAAGAATTTGACCGAATAATTAATTCCATTTTCATCTGAATACTATTTTGTGTTTTTATTGTGTAATAAAAACTGATTAAGATTTTGTAAGTGGGTATTTTCAATACCATAGAGGTTAAGATAACCTCAATTTCAATGAACTTAGTGTTTGTTTAAAAGCAAACGAAAAAGTAAGCGTGATGCTTACTTTTTCTTATGGCGATTTGCTCTTGCTCTTTTCTTTCTTTTGTGCGTA
>JAHDDQ010000183.1:0-3023 GCA_020629275.1 Tenacibaculum sp.
CATCCATTTTACCCTGGTAAGTCTAAATTAGTAGATACCGCTGGACGTATTGACAAGTTCAAAAACAAATACTCAAAATTCAAAAAATAATTTTTTGAATACGATATATTATATGAGCTCTAACTTCTGTTAGAGCTTTTTTTATTTTAAAACTATTATTTTTATAAGCAAAATATAAGTTTACACTATGAGAGATACAATTCTAACGATCATCTTTATAATTACTGGCCTTTGTGGTATTTTAGTTTATTTCATCCCAGATACTGGTAATTTCATTTTACTAGGAATTTCGTTATGTATAAGTTTATTAGCAATATATGATGCTTTCATACAAAAGAGTCATTCATTAATGAGAGCGTTTCCTATTGTAGCTCGTTTACGTTGGTTTTTTGAAGAAGAGCGAGAAAAGATTCAACAATATTTTATTGAAGATGATTTAAATGGAACTCCTATTAATAGAGAAAAAAGAAGTATTGTATATCAAAGAGCAAAAAAAGAAATAGAAACAGTTCCTTTTGGAACACAACACGATGTGTACCAAAAAGGGTATGAGTTTGTGAAACATTCTTTATTTCCAACAGACCATCATCAGGTTAGTGGGGAAAACGTCATTTTTGGGTCAAACAAATGTTCTCAAAAATATCAAAGTTCTATTATAAATATTTCGGCGATGTCGTTTGGGTCGTTAAGTAAGAATGCAATTAAAGCCTTAAATCAAGGAGCGAAAATGGGTGGCTTTGCTCATAATACTGGAGAAGGAGGAGTTTCACCTTACCATTTACATGGTGGAGATTTAATATTTCAAGTAGGAACAGGGTACTTTGGTGCAGGAAAAACGATAGATGGAAAACGTCATTTTGATGATGATATTTTTAAAGAAAACGCGATCCGACCTGAAGTTAAGATGATAGAAATTAAACTATCTCAAGGAGCTAAACCAGGACATGGAGGAATATTGCCAGCTAAAAAAAACACAAAAGAAATAGCAGAAATACGTGTTGTAGAGCCTTTTACAAGAGTAGACTCTCCACCAAGCCATTCTTCATTTTCTAATTTTAAAGAAATGATATCGTTTATTCAAAAAGTGAGAGATTTGAGTGGAGGAAAACCAGTGGGGATTAAATTTTGTGTAGGAAATAATGAGGAAATTGAAGCTATGATTGCGGCTTTTGCTTCAGCAAATAATTATCCGGATTTCATATCAGTTGATGGAGGAGAAGGTGGAACAGGTTCAGCTCCTTTAGAGTTTTCAAATTATGTAGGAACACCTTTGTTAGAAGGTTTAGCATTTGTATACAAAACACTTCAAAAGTATAGACTGAAAGATCAAATAAAAATAATAGCAAGCGGAAAAGCAATTGATGCTTTTGATATTGTAAAATTAATGGCCATGGGAGCAGATGCAGTAGGAATGGCGCGTAGTTTCATGCTAAGTTTAGGATGTATACAAGCTCGTGAATGTAATTTAGATACATGCCCTGTTGGTGTAGCAACTCAAGATGAAGATCTTGTAGAGGCATTGGTAGTAGCTGATAAAAATATTAGGGTTAAAAATTATCATTCAAAAACTATAACAGCAGTAAAGGAATTGGTCTCGGCATTAGGGAAGAATAATATACAAGAAGTTAATGCTAATGATATCTTTAGAAGAAACAAAGCAGGAGATATCAATTCGTTACATACTGTATATTTTAAAGAGTCTGTAGGTGCAAATTAATAGTGTAAATTATATGCAGTAGCTCGTAAAATTACATTTAATTTAATAGGAACCATTTGGAATCAATACTAAGTTTTCAGTCAGAGGAATACCAATTACATCGTTACCCTAAAACATTAGACAAATCATTAAAGGCATGGAATAATGCAGATTTATTAGCATTAGATTACCTGTATAATCATACTATTGATGACGTACACGTATTTAACGATAGATTTGGGGTTTTCAATACGGTATTAAAGCATAAAAGTTGTACGATCATATGGACTTATGCAAGTCAGAAAAAAGCAATAAAGTTAAACTTTGAGAATAATGGTAGTACTGGACTAAAATTTAAATCTCCATTAGATCAACTTAGTAAGGTAGAATTAGCAGTAGTAAAGATTCCTAAATCACTAGAATTATTCGAACTTTTTTTACAACAGATACATAAAGCATCGGTATCTAATACAGAGGTTGTCTGTGAGTTTATGACTAAATATTTTAGTGCATCTTTTTTGAAAATAGCAGAATACTATTTTGAAGAAGTTACGCAAACAAAGGCATGGAAAAAGGCACGTCTTTTAATCTTAAAGAGACCGAAAGCTTTAATTAATTATAAGGATTTATTAAAAACGATTTACTGGAAGGAGAAAGAGTTAAAACAGTATTATGGTGTGTTTTCTTCTGGGAATATAGATCTTGGTACTCAATTTTTACTTAAACATTTAGCGCTATTAGAAGAAGAATATACAATTCTTGATTTGGCATCTGGAAATGGCATTATAGCCCATGAAATTGTTCAGCGAAAGAAAAATAAAGTGTCAGTTACTTTAATTGATGACTTTAACTTGGCAATAGCATCGTCGAAAATAAATATAACATCACCTGAAGCACAATTTATCTGTGATGATGGTATTATTGACTTACCTAGACATCATTTTGATGTGGTGATCTCGAATCCACCTTTTCATTTTGAATATGAAAATAATATTGAAATTACACTTAATTTATTTAATCAAGTTAAAACTTGTTTAAAAGGAGGAGGAAGGTTTTTATTAGTGGCAAATAAACATTTAAATTATAAAACGCATTTAAGTGTAATTTTTTCAATGGTAAAAGAAGTTGCAGTAAATAAAAAATTTGTGATCTATGAATGTAAATAACCCGAATCACTGCAAAAAATACATTTAATATGTGTGTTTGATGTGGATTATGTATAATTATACTTTTGTAAATTAATTGTTGATAAGTTTTTTGTTAAAATTTAAAATTTATAATAAAGTAAAATATAATTTAAATGAAAAAAGTAATTACAGTTTGCCTA
>JAHDDQ010000183.1:3033-4366 GCA_020629275.1 Tenacibaculum sp.
TAAAATTTAAAATTAACCATAAATTTAACTTAAATTTAATGCTGTTGAATAAAGTATTAATTAAATCCCAATCCCTATGGTTTTAAGTACTCTTGCTCAAAAAATTGAGAAGGAACAGATCAAATTTTTAAAATTTCCAAAAAAAGACGTTTTAAGTAAAAAAATGGATCAATTAAATAGATTAATTGAGCTAAATAGAGCTATGCTGCTCGGAAACCTAGAACGAGAAAAAGTAAATATCATTTTTGCAGATGAAAATGGTTACAAAAAAGTAGAAACAACGATTTGGGGTGTTACAGACAAATCAGTAATACTAAAACAATCGATGTTAATTCCACTTCAAAGAATTATACGAATACAATAAACATGTATTTAAAAAAAAAAAGAAAAGCCCTCTTAAAATTATAATTTTAAGAGGGCCTTTTTTGCTTAGAGTAATCTAATATAAGAGAACAAAAAATCTTCTTGGTTAAAAATAAACTTGTATAGCAAAAGTTTTATATGTAGATTGCGCTTGCTATGGAAGTATTTACTTTCAAAAAATTGTTTAATCACACAAAAAATAAATTTAATATCTTAATTGTAATAAGATTATTTCATACCGATTTCTAGTATTTAATTGTTTTAAATATTGCCGGTTGTAAGAAGTACTAATTCATATATTATTTTTTAAGTAGAGGATAAGTACGACATGGTATTAGCATGTTTTCGGGTAAAGCTAATACTAATTTATGTTCAATGTTACCGCAATTGTAGGAGTGCAATTGCGGTTTTTTTGTAATTAATATCTCTACTAAGTAATTTGCAATAGATTTTATTATCAATAATATTTTAGACGGTAAATAAAGCGTTAGATATATAATTTAGTGTTTTGACTTATGAAAATTAAATATTTTCAATTAATTAATTTAAAGGGAATAGTAATTGTTTATCATTTGAAAAGATAAAATGATTACGTAATCATAAAAAATTAAAAAAATAAAAAAACCTGCATTAGCAGGTTTTTTTATTTTTTTAATTTATAAACTTAAGCTTCTACTTCCATATAATCTTCAATAGGATTACAAGAACAAATTAAGTTTCTATCACCATAAGCATCATCAACTCTACGTACAGAAGGCCAAAATTTATTTTCAGAGATATAAGCTAAAGGAAAAGCAGCCTCTTTTCTAGAGTAAGGTAAGTCCCAATTATCAGAAGTTAACATTTCTAGAGTGTGTGGAGCGTTCTTTAGTACATTATTAGTAATATCTTTAGTTGTTGTGTCTATTTCTTTTCTAATAGAAATTAAAGCATCACAGAAACGATCGAGCTCTGCTAAATTTTCACTTTC
>JAHDDQ010000183.1:4376-4720 GCA_020629275.1 Tenacibaculum sp.
TTCAGTAGGTTCAATCATGATTGTTCCTGCTACAGGAAATGAGACTGTTGGAGCATGAAAACCATAATCCATTAATCGTTTAGCAATATCAACCACCTCAATTCCATTTTGTTTAAACTCTCTACAGTCTAAAATCATTTCATGGGCTGCACGTCCCATTTCACCAGTATAAAGTGTTTCAAATGATCCTTGTAAACGCTCTTTCATGTAATTAGCGTTCAAAATAGCTATTTTAGTAGAGTCTGTTAACCCTTCAGAACCTAACATTGCTATGTAACCGTAAGAAATTAAACAAGCTAATGCAGAACCCCAAGGTGCAGCAGAAATTGAAGTAATGGCATTTT
>JAHDDQ010000183.1:4730-6502 GCA_020629275.1 Tenacibaculum sp.
CACCAGTTGGAATAATTGGATTAGTTGGTAAGAAAGGAACCAATTGTGATGCTACACATATTGGACCAACACCTGGTCCACCTCCACCATGAGGTATTGCAAATGTTTTATGTAAGTTTAGGTGACAAACATCAGCGCCAATAGTTGCTGGATTCGTTAAACCTACTTGTGCGTTCATATTAGCACCGTCCATATAAACCTGTCCACCATTATCATGGATAACTTGTGTAATTTCCTTGATAGCTTTTTCAAAAACACCGTGTGTTGATGGATAAGTAACCATTAAGGCAGCTAAATTATCAGAATATTGTGCTGCTTTAGCTTTTAAATCGTCTATATCAATATTTCCTTTGTCATCGGTTTTGGTAACTATTACCTTCATTCCAGCCATTACTGCAGATGCAGGGTTTGTTCCGTGTGCAGATGCAGGAATTAAACAGATATTTCTATGATGATTTCCATTTGCTTGATGATAAGCTCTGATAACCATTAATCCAGCAAATTCACCTTGAGCACCTGAATTTGGTTGTAATGAAGTAGCAGCAAAGCCAGTTACTACATTTAATTGCTGCTCTAAGTTTTTTAGGACCATTTGATATCCTTCTGCTTGATTTAAAGGAACAAAAGGATGAATATTTCCCCATTGAGGATTACTTAAAGGTAGCATTTCAGAAGCAGCGTTTAACTTCATTGTGCATGAACCTAAAGAAATCATAGAATGATTTAAAGCTAAATCCTTACGTTCTAATTTTTTGATATAACGCATCATTTCAGTTTCTGATTGATACGTATTGAATATAGGATTGTCTAAAAACGAAGTTGTTCTCTGGATAGCTGAAGGTATAACGTCAGCTGAAGTGAATTCAGTTATAGTTATATCTTTAATATTGAAAGCTTGTTCAAAACAATCTACAATAGCGTTAATTTCTTTTAAACCTACTGTTTCATTCAATGAAATTGAAACATGATTATCGTCGATGTAATTAAAGTTAATAGCATTAGCTTCTGCTACAGGACGTAAAAATTTAGTTTCAACTTCAACTAAAATTGTATCGAAATAAGCGCTATTTTTTTGTTTAAATCCTAATCTTTTTAATGCTTCAACTAAAGTATTTGTTGAGTTATGAACTTTATTAGCAATATATTGAATTCCTTCTTTACCGTGATATACGGCATACATTCCAGCCATAACAGCTAAAAGAACTTGAGCTGTACAAATATTAGATGTTGCACGTTCTCTCTTTATATGTTGTTCTCTAGTTTGTAGTGCCATTCGTAAGGCTCTATCACCATCTTTATCTTTGGTAACACCAATAATACGTCCAGGGATACTTCTTTTGTAAGCTTCTTTCGTTGCAAAAAAACCTGCATGAGGACCTCCATATCCTAGCGGAATACCAAAACGTTGAGTTGTACCAACGACTACATCAACTCCAAATTCTCCTGGGGCTTTTAATAAAGCCAATGATAAAATATCAGCAGCAACAGCTACTTTAATGTTATTTGAATTGGCAATAGTTACAAAATCGATGTAATCGTGTACTTGACCGTTTTTACCAGGATATTGTAAAATAGCTCCGAAGAAATCATCAGCGAAATCAAAAGAAGTGTGATCTCCAATTACTAATTCAATTCCAATAGGTATGGCGCGTGTTTTTAAAACTGATAACGTTTGTGGTAGAATTTCTTCAGAAACAAAAAACTTATTTGCACCAGCTTTTTTCTTAGCACGTTCTCTAACATCAAATAATAAAGCCATTGCTTCAGCAGCT
>JAHDDQ010000184.1 GCA_020629275.1 Tenacibaculum sp.
CTCGTCGGGCTCATAACCCGAAGGTCGTTGGTTCAAGTCCAGCCCCCGCTACTATTAAAATTATTCGGTCTCACAATAGAATAATCAAAACATAACCCTTTCAAATGACGGTGGACGTGAGACCCTGCCTGATTTTGAAGGGGTTTTTTATTTGGGGTATTTTTTAACACAAAAAAAGTGAAATGATTAAAGATGTAACTTCTACCACAGAAAAAATATCTAAGCTAAAAATAACAGGAAATATAATACCTCATAATTGGTATTCTACCATGCTTTATTTAACTCCAAAAGGCAAGAAAAAGCCCCATTTAACCGCAATGATTATACTTTCTGATATAATTTATTGGCATACCAATACAGAAAAAAGGAATGAAACAACTGGGATGATTGAGTCTATTAGGAAAAAATTTAAATCTGATAAACTGCAAAAGTCTTATCAAGACTATGCGAATTTATTGTCTTTGGATAAAGAAGTCATAAAAGACGCTTTTAAATTTTTAGTATTTACAAGGGTAATTTGTTTAGAATTTAGAACAATATTAGTAGGTGGAGTACCTCACTCAAATGTAATGTTTATTGATATTAATGTTGAAAACTTAATAAAGTATTCTTTTCCCACCCCTATGGAGTTTTTAACCCCTAGGGGTAAAATCCAGTACCCCTATAGAGTAAATAACCTATACCGTCTAGGTAAATTAACCCACACGTATACAGAGAATACTACAGAGAGTACTACAGAGAATACTGATTTATCTCTATTAGATATTATTAAATTAAAAAAAGAAAATTTAAAAATTTCAAAAAGTTTTAAATCAATTTGTTTTTCAAACAAAATAAACAATTTGTTTTTGATAGAAAAATTACCAAGTGAAGATAAATGGCAGGAGATGGTTATGAAGTACAGCGAGGAATATTTGACAGAAAAACTCTTGCAGATCGAACAATGGTCTAAGTCTAATTTCAAAAAGTTTAAATCAAAAAAAGACTTGTCTAGGATGATAGGCGCATGGGCTAAAAAGAATAACGATTTTGATAATTGGTCAAATGATAATTTGATTTCTGTATTTGAAAATTCAGGTTATCAAATAGTTAACGATTTTTTTAGAAATGAAATCAATAAAGGAGTTTCGATCAAGGAAGATTATCCTAAAACAAAAGGATACATTAGGAACATAAAAAAATTAATGGATCAAATTAGACAATCTGTAGCAAATTACAAAGACGTCGAAGTTAGTGAAATCAAAGAAGATGTTGTTTTGTCTCAGCTAAAAAACTTTTTAGAAAAGCTGCCAGAAAAGCATAGGGTTAATTTTAACGTTAATTTTATATCCAGCGGATACAAACTCATAAGGCAAGAGATAATCGCTAAGAACGAACCAAAACCGCAAATAAATGAAAGAACAGGACGTGTCTGGGCTGACAAAGAAGGTATCTAAGCAATATTTGCCTAGTATTTCTACAAATGGATTGCAATCGGTTAGTTTATCTTTTGCTGAAAGAGCCATTGATTGCGTTATGCAAAATAGGCATTTAAAGGAAAAGGTAGGCTCTTATGCCAACATCGAATCTTTTATACTTGCTATCGCATTAAAAGGCAAGTCGATTCAAAAATCTGCACTTGCAAAATGTTGGAGTATTGAAGCTTGTTTGTTTTTACCATCTATAAAAAGTTATGAGCTATCAAAAACTGAAAAAGGCTTTACGGATGAAATAGCTGTAAAAATATTTCAAGATGAAATAATAAATGTTGCAAATTTTCTGGAGGTGCAGATTCCTTCAGAAAAATCTTTAGAGGAGTTGTCTTGGAATCTTTATGATAACTACTATCATTGGTCTTTAATGGACTTGATGATGTGTTGCCAAAAAATTAAAAATTTAGAATATAAGGGTGAATACCAGCATATATCATCAAGAGGAATAACGGTAGAGTTCTTGCTGGACTGGTTTGAAAAATATGATATTGAAAGACGAGAAAAGGAAAGCGAAATTGTAAAAGAAAAACAGCAAATAAGCAAAAGTGAGTTTTATAGAGAAAAATCTGGTGTATATAAATCTGAAAATTCAATTGATTTAGATATAATTTTAAAAGATATTCTAATAAAAAGAAACTCCAAAGTAATTAAGAAATCTAAACTGAAAACCTTAGAATCGGAGTATAAATCTAAATTGAAACAAACGTCGCAGTATATTCAGTTATACGACGAACTTTATTTTTTACTAGGACTTTATGATCAGGATCATGAAAAAATAGATATGATTTGTAAGAACCTGATCAGTATAAAAATGCAAGAATGGCGGTCAGAATTTAATCTGATTGACCAAAAACCAAAAGAGCAAGTAAATGAAGATGGTCGACTAGAAGTTACTAAAGACCGATTTATTGTTCAGGATGGGAAGACCATAAGGGTTAAATCATTGTCACTGAAAAAGTTTTACAATCAGAAAGCATCTTCTTTAAAATATAAATTGTCCAGAGATATAGAAACGCAATACGCTATTGATCCAATATCGATTGCCTTTACAAAAAACAATCCTGGTTCTAACGCTGGCGATGTTTCTTACTCTACAAAAAAAGTTATAAATTCCATACAGGATTTGTATATAAAGTATGTCAATGACTCTATTGAAAAAAAAGAATTTCCTTTTTCAAAAAATAGATTCTTTTATGCCAAAGCTAATATGTTTGCTTACAAATATGCTGGACTAAGGCATTCGGATTATATCATAAAAAAATACTTCGATTATGTCGAAAAAACCTAGGATACCAATTACTAAAGATTTGTCAAAAAAAGTAATGGCTCTTTATAAGAAAATGTCTGCTAGAAAAGTTGCTGAAAAATTAGATCTTCCATTATTTTTAGTGAAGAAGATTGCAAAGCAATCTAGTTTTAGAAAAAGAGATTACAAGTGGACTAACGAAAGATTAGAATACTTAAAGTCGAACTATGCTAATACAGTTACTAAGGAGTTATTAGATCATCTTGGTTGTCAGCTTCACCAGCTTTATAATAAAGCACATCGCTTAAGTTTAAAGAAAAGCGAACAGTTTTTAAAAGAAATGGCTATCAGGTCTAACTTGGCTGAACATGGTAAGGCATATCTCTTTAAGAAAGGTCAAACTCCACCGAACAAGGGCAAAAAGCAAGTAGAGTATATGAGTCAAGAAGCTATTGATAAAACTAAAGCTACCCGTTTTAAAAAAGGTCGAAAGCCACACAATACTAAATCAGATGGTGAAATAACTATTAGAGAATCAAGGGGGATCAGATATAAGTGGGTTCGTATATCTGAAGGTGAATGGATTCCCTATCACCATAAGGTTTGGAAAGACTCTGGTAGAATTTTTGAAAAGGGTATGAATCTTATTTTTAGAGATGGTGACTCAATGAACTGCAAGTTAGAAAACTTAGAATATTTATCCGATAAAGAATTAATGAATAGAAACTCAATTGTAAATTATCCGCCTGAGATCAGAAAGGCAATGCACTTAATTTCAAAACTTAATAAAAATATAGTAAAATGGCAAAGAAAGTTGGAATAAACCACATGAATGAATTTGTTTTCGCACAACTTCAAGACTTGAGCGAATTAGATGTTAACGAAGATAGCATTGAAAAAATAAATGCTAAAATACAAATAGCTGAAGCTACCGCTAAACTAGGAAAAGTTGTTGTAGATGCTGCTAAGGAAAAAGTCCGATATATAAATATTATATCAAACCCAGAACGCAGAGTCGTTACCGACGATTTCTTTAACTTAGAAGACGGATCTGAAAAAGAAACTAAAAGAATAGGTTAGGCTCGACTCGACTTATTATGTTAAGTAGAAATAGGCGAATTATAATTGATTATAGTTCGCCTATAACTTGATAGTGTTGAAATTAGTAGCGTACTTGTACCTAATTAAAAACGCATTAAAAACACACTTCAAGATGACAGTTCAACAGATTTTAAATCAACAAACTACAAAAACGAGAAAGATAGAGCAGCTTTTAAGGCTTGGAAAAACAAGATCAGAAGTTGCAGAATTGATTGGGAGCGGATACGGATTTGTTCAGAATGTTTACGCTAAAATTTATCCAGATCGAATCAGATCAAGACGACGACCTTCTCTTCTTCAATATGTGTCAAGTAATTTTGACAGAAAATTCGGAGTTGAAATTGAATGCTTTGGAACATCGAGAAACAATGCTTTAAGGGCTATCCGAAACAAAGGCGTTAATATTCAGTACGAAGGATACAACCACGACACGAGAGCGCATTGGAAAATAGTAACAGATGGCAGCGTTTCGGCAAGCAGAGGGGAATCAATGGAAATTGTAAGCCCGATTTTAAGAGGCGAATCTGGATTGCAAGAACTTGAAAAAGTTTGCCAAGCACTTGAAAATATTGGAGTATTGATAAATAAAAGTTGCGGATTGCATATACATTTCGACGCAAGCGAATTAAGATTACCCGATTGGAAGAGTTTTACAAAAAATTATATTTCACTCGAACCTTTGATTGATTCAATGATGCCAAGAAGTAGAAGGGGGAATTCAAACACTTACTGCAAGAGCTTGATACCAGAAGGGATTTCAAAACAAGCTGCCTTGCAAAGAGTCCAAAGAGCAAGAAACCTTCGAGACCTTGCGAATTCTTTAACTTCAAGAAACAGATACCGAAAGGTGAATTTTGAAAGTTACTGGAGACAAGGTTCGGTTGAATTTCGCCAGCATAGCGGAACACGGGAATTCCCGAAGATGAAAAATTGGATTTTGTTTTTGCACCATTTACTAGATTTTTCACAGCAAGGATTTACAACGGATAAGCAAAGTATTTTTGAATTAGAATTTTTGCCAAGCCAAGTAAAAGATTTTTACAACAACCGAATTGAAGAATTAGCTTAAAAATAATACGGGGGAGTTTGAACTCCCCCACAAAACATAAAACATGAAAATAGATTTGAAAGGGGGCGGTTCAATTTATATCCGAACCGAAAAAGAAGCACACGATTTTATTCAAGAACTAAGGCGTGGTGCAATGAATAAAGAAGCAGACTTGAAAAAATACATGGTGGCAGTTTCCCGTCGATGTTACGAGACCAATAATTCAAATATCCGAACCAAAAGCTACAAATGGTTTTTGCATGATTTGCTTGAAAATGGATTTGCTAAAATAGATAATCAAAAAATATCTTGGATTAATTCAAATTAGTTGTATATTTGTGATGTAGAAAATATCCTAAAATGGCAAAACAAATTGAACATAAAATATTCATAGATCCAGATGGTGAGTTTTTTGTCATGGATAAAGAATACTTAAAGGAAAGGATAGCTAGACATTTGGGGGTTAACAAAATGGTCAGTGCAGTTTTTACAGTAGTAGAATCTGATAACACCAACGCTCAATATGGATACTACAACGCTGCAATTGTACCAGCGGTCATTGAAGGGGAACTAGAACTAAATGGCGAGACATTGTTTCCTGATGAAGCAAAAGATATGCTTCAACAATCATCGCCACATACTAGAAAAGAGGTAAGGTCTAACGGGATGATACACGTTATAGGCAGGTCAACGGCTAGTATTGGTAAACAAACAATGGCGAAGCATATAGACTGGTGCATCAAAACAATTGCCGAGTGGTACAATATCAATGTGCCTTCCCCAGAGGAGTATTACGAATCTTTAAAAGTCGATTCAAATACTAAATTTGGCAAAAAAATCTTTACTTAATATAATAAGTTGCTTTGTTATTGTATTAAAAAATCGTATCTTAGTAAAAATTAACACAAATACTAAGATTGTATAAAGCATATAAATATCGTATTTATCCTAATAAGGAACAGGAAGTTCTTTTGTCTAAGCACTTTGGACATTGTAGGTTTCTTTGGAATCTTGCTTTAGAAACTAAGACAAATGCTTATTTGAGTGCCAAAGTAAATTACAGTAGGTTTGATTTACAGAAGCAATTAGTTGATCTTAAAAAGGAATGTGAGTGGTTGAAAGAAGTTAATAGTCAATCTTTGCAATCTGTTTTACAGAACTTAGATTTAGCTTATAAAAAGTTTTTCAAAGGTGCAGGATTTCCAAAGTTTAAGTCAAAGCAAAAGAATCAATCCTTCCACATTCCACAAAATGTAAAAATAGAACGTAATCGTTTATTTATTCCAAAATTTAGGAAGCAAGGAGTAAAAATTAAATTGCATCGAAAATTAGAAGGTACAATTAAGTCAGCTACTATATCCAGAACAGCAACTGGGAAATATTTTGTTTCTGTACTTTGTGATATTAAAAAAGAGTTGCCTGTTAAACCAGTTATTGATGAACAAACTACTATTGGAATTGATCTAGGAATTAAAGATTTTGCTGTAACAAGTGATGGCGAGGTAATAGAAAATCCTAAGTTTTTTAAAAAGAATATTGAAAGGCTTAAAATACTTCAACGTAGGGTATCAAAAAAGCAAAAAGGTAGTAGTAATCG
>JAHDDQ010000023.1 GCA_020629275.1 Tenacibaculum sp.
AAGAAAAAAATTTTGATAGATATAATTCTGCAATTTATGTAGAAGAGTTAAACAATGTTTAGTTGAATTTCGAAAGTCGTTCCTTTACCCATTTCAGATTTCTGAACGAAAATTCTACCATTATGATAATCTTCAATAATTCGTTTAGACAGAGATAAACCCAGTCCCCAACCTCTTTTTTTTGTAGTAAATCCTGGCTTAAAAATTTGATTAAATTGTGATTTAGGAATTCCTTTTCCAGTATCTGAAATAGCTATTTTAACTTGTTTTTCTTCTTCTTTAATAACTATAGCTAAAGCTCCTTTTCCTTGCATTGCGTCGATAGCATTTTTAACAAGGTTCTCAATCACCCAACCGAAAAGCTCAGTATTTAAAGCTACTATAATATCTTCTGAAACAGTACTGAATGAAAAAGAAATTTGTTTAGAACTTCTAGATTTTAAATAATCAAAAGTACTTCGAGTTATAGCAATTATATTCTGATTGTCAAGTTTAGGAAGTGATCCTATTTTAGAAAAACGGCTAGCAATAGTATTTAAACGATTTACATCTTTTTCAATTTCATCTACATATGTTTCATTTATATTCTCGGTACGCAGAATAGCTATCCAACCTAACAAAGAAGATAAAGGTGTTCCAATTTGATGAGCAGTTTCTTTGGCCATACCTGTCCAAAGTTTATTTTGTTCTGAAATTTTATTAGTGTTGAAAAATAGTAAGATAACGGCTAAAAATAATCCTAGGATAAGTAATAAAGCTAACGGATAATATTTCAACTTATATAAGATATCTGAATTTCTGTAATAAATATATTCTTTAATCCCAAGTGTGTTTATTTCAATTGGCTTGTTCTGGCTTCTCATGAAATTCAACTGCTCTTGTAGATATAGCAAATCTTTAGATCTTGCAGGATCTAAATTATGAAACTCTTTAATACTTCCATTTTCACCAGTAAGTATAGTTGGAATATCTGTAATACTCTCAAAAACTTTTAGCTCTAAATTCATATTTGAATTTAAATCTGGATTCGATGCTAATTCTTGAATAGCAGCAGCAAAAATTTCCATTTTTGCACGTTCTTCATTTTTAAATTTTTTGAAAAAGGAATAGGTGTTCCAAAGTATTAATGTAACAATTACTAGAGAAACAAGTATGGTAATCCGTTTGAACCAAAAAGTATTTTTCAAAAAACTCATTTGTCAAATATAAACTATTATACAGTATAACTTTATTCTCAAAAGCATAGTATATTTACAAAACATTATATTGAAAAAAACATAGTTATGCTTACTATAGATCCTAAAGATATATCAACAGGAAAATTACATTCCTATTTACTAGGAGCCATAGCTCCAAGACCAATAGCTTTTGCAAGTACAATTGATGCAGAAGGCAATCCAAATTTATCACCTTTTAGTTTTTTTAATGTATTTGGAGCTAATCCACCAACTCTTATTTTTTCACCAGCACGAAGTGTTAGAAATAATACAACAAAACATACATTAGACAATTCGGAGGCAACAAGAGAAGTTGTAATAAATGTTGTTAACTATGCCATAGTACAACAAATGTCATTAAGCAGTACCATGTACCCAAAAGGAGTGAATGAGTTTGAAAAATCAGGGTTAACAATGTTACCTTCAGAAGAAGTAAAACCTTTTAGAGTAGCAGAATCTCCAGTGCAATTTGAGTGTAAGGTAAAAGACATCATATACACAGGAACAGAAGGAGGTGCAGGGAATTTAATAGTATGTGAAGTTGTTAAAGTGCATATACAAGAAGAGGTTTTAGACGAAAATGGAGCTATAGATCAACATAAAATAGATTTAGTAGCAAGGGCAGGAGGAAGCTATTATTCCAGAGCACGAGATGGTTTTTTTGAAATACCAAAGCCTCTTTCTACATTAGGAATAGGCGTAGATAAAATTCCATCATCTATTAGTAATAGTTCTGTGCTTACTGGTAATAATCTAGGAATGTTAGGGAATGTAGAACACTTACCTGTACAAGAAGATGTTGATAACTTTGCCAAACAACATCCAAAATTTGTTGGTGTTTCAGAAGAAAAAAAGCATACATTTGCACAAGAATATTTACAGAAGAATGATGTAGAAAGTGCTTGGAAAGTGCTTTTAATTAAATAGTTAAGAATATGGAAGTTATAGGTAAGGTTAAATTAATTAACGAAACTCAAACGTTTGGGAGTAACGGTTTTAGAAAACGTGAGCTAGTGGTTACTACAGATGAGCAGTATCCTCAAATGATTTTAATTGAATTTGTACAAGATAAATGTGATCTATTGAATAATTTTCAAGTAGGTCAAGATGTAAAAGTATCAATAAATCTAAGAGGTAGAGAGTGGATTAACCCACAAGGAGAAGCGAAGTATTTTAATTCTGTTCAGGGATGGAGAATTGAGAATTTACAACAAGCAGCTCCACAAAATTTACCACCAGTTGATCAATTTCAACCAGCTCCAGATTTAACGGAGAACGAACCAGACGATCTACCTTTCTAAAAGGAAGTTAAATATATTTAGTTTTAAAAAGAGCGCAATTTAATTGCGCTCTTTTTATTTTTTATATTATTCTAAAGATACTTGCTATATTTAATAATAAGATCATTTTTTTGGAGACTCTTTCTTTTCAGGCATTGGTCCCCTTAAATGAATAATTAATCCATTTAAAAAATTTCTTAAAAACTGATCTCCACATTCCATATATTTAGGATGGTCTTCTTTTCTAAAGAAAGCTCCTAATTCTGCTTTAGATACTTTAAAATCTACTAAGGCACAGATATCAACAATATCTGTGTCGCGTAATTTGTGCGCTACACGTAGCTTCTTGAAAACGTCGTTATTTGTTAGTCCCATAAGGCAAAGGTATTATTAAATTAAAACGTAACGCCTAAAATGTCTTTTTTAATTTAGAAATTAAAGCAACAGCAATACAACAACTAAGTGTTAGAATAGCAAAACTATAAGTAAGATTACTTAATTTAGAAATGTAACCAATTAATACAGGAGCAGACAAGAAGCCCAGAAAACCTATTCCAGAAACAAATGAAATAGCCAGTGTTTTATTTTGTACTGCGCTTTTACTGGTAAGTCTTATAATTTCAGGATAAATTACAGATAATCCCATGCCAAGCAAGCTAAATCCTGTAAGAACAATTATAAATTGACCAGTTAATACTAAAAGATGTCCAACAATAGCAATTGAAAAGCCATACAGGATGGTTTTAACAGATCCAATAGTTAGACTAATTTTATCTCCAAAAAAACGTCCTAACATCATGAAAAATGAAAAAAACAAAAAACCTAATCCTAGAAAACTTTCTGTGGTAACTAATACTTCATCTTTTAAAAACAATGGACTCCAATATTCAATAGAGCCTTCGTTTCCTGAAATAATAACACCAATCAAAGCTAATATGAGAAGAGGTTTTAATTGAGCAAATGAAACTTTAATTTTTCGTTGACTAACATTACTTTTAATAGTGTAATATTTCTTTATAAAGAGTAAGTTGATGAAAGAGACTAATAAAATAATTATTGCGAAATGAACTAAGGGAGTTTTTATAAATGTAATAAATATGCTACCTAGGCCAGCTCCAATAACACCACCTAGACTAAAAAAACCGTGAGCGGTTGACATAAAGTTTACCTTATCTAGTTGTTCAATTTCTGCTATTAATGAATTCATAGCGATGTTAGTAATTGAAGAAAGTAAACCAATAGTAAATAGTGAACTACAAAGTTGATAGTAAGATCCAGATAGGATTGGGAAAACATAACATAAAGCAAATAATAAAATACCAATTCCTGTTGTTTTACCAGTACCAACATTATTGATAATCTTCGAAGAAAAAGGAATGCTAATTAATGCGCCAACAGAAAAAATAAATAGTGCGAAACCTATTTCGGCATCATTTAAAAGTAAGTGTTCTTTAACATAAGGAATGTATAACACCCAAGTTCCTGTTAAAATATTCATCGATGCAAACACGAATAAGACCGCAAAATATCTGGGGTTTTTAATAATGGTAAAAACAGACTTCATAATTACAAATAACGTATACTTTTAGGCAGGAGAGTACACATAATTATTCATTTTATGGTAATAAAAAAACAGTCAGTCTTTTAACTCACTACAGAAAATATAGCCCAGGCATAGACCGCAAAACGTAAAAATCGAAATAAGCCAAATATAACTACATTTTTAAAAGGGTATTTAATCATTCCCGCAGTCATACAACTTATAGCAAAAGGAAGCGGAAGTAAAGCGCCAACTAAAATCAAAAAACCACCCCATTTTTTAGTATTTCTAAGATGCTTTGCCATTTTAATTTCTAAGTAATCTTTTACAGCCTTTATCTTCAAAGAAGATTTTCCGATGAAGTATGAGGTTAACCCACCAAAATAAGATAATGTTGCTAACAGTATTACATTCAATAAAGGTTCGGTAGTTTTTTTAGACCAAGCAATGAATATTTCAGGAGGTATTAAACCTAAGATAGTTTCAGAGACAAAAAAGGTAATTAACAAGCTTATCCTAGAAAAAGTTTGTGTCATAGCTTGTAAACCATCATTAATATTGTAAACATATTTATTAAACAAAATTAAAGAAATAACTACAGCTATTATAGGCCAGAAGGCTTTCTTTAAACTTTCCCAAATGAACATGTAAAAGCCAGTACGATTGTAGTAATTATGCAATCTTTGATAATGTGGTTTTTTTATTGACTTTTTCGGTTTCTTACTCATTTTCTATTAGCCTCTAATTTTTTAAAGCGCAAAAATACGAGGTAATTGGATAAAAGCAAACAAATATCGTGTTAATTATAAAAGGTTTATAGCGGCTTCAGCACATCGTTCACCATCCATAGCTGCAGATATAATACCACCCGCATAACCACCACCTTCACCACAAGGGAAAAGACCTTGTATTTGTGGGTGTTCAAGATTTTCTTTTCGAGGAATGTTTACTGGAGATGAGGTTCGCGATTCTACACCAATAATATTTGCTTCTGAAGTATAATAACCATGCATTTTTTTTCCAAAAGAAGCAAAGCCCTTTCTAAGTCTACTTCCTATTAATTTTGGAAGAATAGAATGCATAGGGGAAGAATTTAAGCCAGGTTGATAAGACGTTTCGTTTAAAGTAGATGACAGTTTTCCTTCAACAAAATCCGTCAACCGTTGAGCTGGTGCGACTTGAGTTTTACCACCAGCATTGAACGCTAGTTTTTCTAAGTCTTTTTGGAATTGTAATCCTTTCAAAACACCAAATTGCTCATATTTAGGTAAATCTTGATCTACATTTATTTCAACAACAATTCCAGAATTAGCAAATTTATTATTTCGTCGAGAAGGGGACATACCGTTAACAACAACTTCACCATTGGCAGTTGCTGCAGGAACTATAAAACCACCTGGACACATACAAAAAGAATATACACCCCGATTTCCTACTTGATGAACCAAACTGTAGGCAGCGGCAGGTAATAATTCATCTCTTTCTCCAGAACAGCTATACTGAATTTGATCTATAATTTGTTGTGGATGTTCAACTCGAACTCCCATAGCGAATGATTTTGCTTTTAACAGAATATTTTTCCTGTGTAATAGTTCATAGACATCTCTTGAAGAATGCCCAGTTGCTAATATCACGGAATTAACCGCCATTTCTGTACCATTTTGTAATAGAATAGCTTTTAACTTATTATTTTTTATAGTGAAATCTACAACACGAGTTTCAAAATGAATTTCTCCTCCAAACTTTAAAATAGTTTCACGTATATTTTGAATTATTTTTGGAAGTTTGTTTGTACCAATATGTGGGTGTGCATCGATTAATATTTGATCAGTAGCGCCATGATAAACTAAGTTTTCAAAAATACGCCTAACATCGCCACGTTTTAAACTTCGAGTGTATAATTTACCATCTGAATAGGTTCCTGCTCCACCTTCTCCAAAGCAATAATTTGAATCTTCATTTACTTCGTGATGTTGATTAATAGCTCGTAAATCTCGTCTTCTGTCCTGTACGTTTTTACCACGTTCGAGCACTATAGGTTTGTAGCCCAATTCTATACAACGTAGCGCAGCATACATGCCAGCTGGACCAAAGCCAATAATATGAATTTCTTTTGCCGAAGAAACATCTTGATATTCAAATGTATAGTCGGGTTTATTGGGTAACGGTTCGTTAATGTAAACGGCAACTTTATAGTTAAAGATTATTTGTTTCTTTCGAGCATCTATAGATTTACGTAATACTTTAATTCCTGAAATTTCAGAAGTACTAACGTCTAACTGTTTGGATGCTTTTCTTTTTAAAATATCCGTTTGTTTTTCTTCAAAAAGATTAACACGGAGTTGAATTTCTTTAACCATGCTGCAAAATTATGGAAAATTCAATTGATACGATTTTTTTATTTTAGCAAATAAACTAATTTGTATGAAACTAACTTTGGTTATCGAACATCTTTTTAAAAAGTATATTCCTTCTCCATTTACTATAGCGATAGTGTTAACGGTAATCACAATTTTATTAGCTATACTTTTAACCAAACCAGAATCAGTAGATACATTTTCATATTCTTTTGATGTTTTACAGTATTGGGAAAAAGGAATTTGGACAAACGGATTGCTGGTTTTTGCTTATCAAATGATGTTGATTTTAGTTTTGGGGCATGTTCTAGTTCTGAGTAAGCCAGCTAATATTATTATTTCAAAAATAACAAAGTATTGTAGTACCACAGCAAATAGTGCTGCTATTGTTAGCGCTATTACGATGTTCGTTGCTTTTTTTAACTGGGGTTTAGGATTAATTTTTGGAGCATTATTGGCAAGAAAGGTTGCAGAAGATGCGCAACGTAAAGATTTAGCATTAAATTACCCGATAATTGGAGCTGCGGGTTATGTTGGTTTAATGGTTTGGCATGGTGGTATTTCAGGTTCTGCACCTATTAAAATTAATGAAGATGGACATATAAAGAATATTATGAAGACAATTTCTTCTGAAGAAACTATTACCAACATACCAAATAGTATTAGTTATGGTGAGACTGTTTTGAGTTGGTGGAATTTATTGATTTTCTTAGTTGTCGTAATTGCGATATCAACAACATTTTATCTTATAGTGAAGAAAGCAAAACCAACAAAGATTAAGTTAGTTGAATATAAAGTTGAGGAAGCTATAAATGAAACTTCCAAGGTAGAAAAACTAGACAATTCAAAATTATTCGCAACTGTTTTGGGCTTATTTATATTATGTGTCTTTGTATTACGATATTGGAATGACATCATAGTACTAAAAATAACTCCTAATTTAATTAATTTCTTTATGTTAGGTTTAGGAATACTATTACACGGAAGCTTTAAGAAATTTACAAATGCCGTTGGAGCATCTATCTCAGATGTATCAGGGATTTTAATACAATTTCCATTGTATTTTGGAATTATGGGAATCATGAAAAGTACAGGTATGGTTTTATTAATTTCTGATTTTTTTGTATCAATTTCAACTGCTACAACACTACCTATTTTTACTTTTTTCAGTGCAGGAATAATAAATATTTTTGTGCCTAGTGGAGGAGGTCAGTGGATTGTTCAAGGTCCAATTGTAGTGGAGAGCGCTTTACAATTAGGCGTGCCTTTACCAAAAGCCATAATGGCTTTGGCTTATGGAGATCAGGTAACAAATATGCTACAACCATTTTGGGCGTTGCCGTTATTAGGAATTACGAAATTAAAAGCAAAAGAAATTTTACCTTACACCCTTATAGCTATGTTAGTAGGAAGTGCAATCTACTTACTAGGATTATTAATTTTTTAAAGAATAAATGAAGAGTGAATTATGATTTGGTTAGAAGAACATACTAAATTTCCTTCTTATGAAGCGGTAAACTCGGATGGGATTATAGCATTAGGAGGTAATTTATCTGTAGAACGCTTAGTATATGCATATCAAAAAGGAATTTTTCCTTGGTTCAACGAAAATGAACCTATAGTTTGGTATTGCCCAGAAGAGCGTATGGTTTTATTTCCAAATGAATTAAGAGTTTCTAAGTCAATGCGACAGGTTTTACGTAAGCATAATTTTAAGATAACACAAAACCAAGTATTTAAAGAAGTAATTTTTAATTGTAAGCACATCGAACGTATCGATCAGGATGGAACATGGATAACAGATGATATGCAACAAGCATATATTAATTTACATGAGAAAGGATACGCAAAATCAATAGAAATTTGGCAAAACGATAAATTAGTTGGTGGTTTGTACGGAGTTGATTTAGGAAATGGGGTTTTTTGTGGAGAAAGTATGTTTAGTAAAGCTAGTAATATGAGTAAAGTAGCCTTTATACACCTTGCTAAAGAATGTGGTTATAAGCTTATAGATTGTCAGATTCATAATGAACATCTAGAAAGTTTAGGAGCTAGAGAAATAACTAGAGAACAATTTTTGAAATACTTATAAAGCTTTAACTTTTGTGTGTGAAAGGATAATATATTAATGGTTTAACTAGCTATTGAGGACTACAATTATTTCTATCATTAATTCTAATAGTTTTATTTCCTTTTGATAAATTATTAATTGCTTGCTTAACAGGTGAAGATTGTGTGCCAACATTCCTATTTGTAAAAGGAACCCAGGTTCCATTACTATTTATTTCGTATTTGTAAGATCCAAGTCCTCCAGTAATTTCCAATTCAATTCCACCGTCACTTCCATTTATACAAGTTACATTACTAAGTCTTTTTGCCGAAAATGTAATCGCAGGAGGTTTACCAATAAAGAAGCCATCTTCAGTACCTTCTAAACTATTCCATACAGGGTCGGGTTTAGATGAATCTAGAGTTTGATATCGTACTTTGTAAAAACCAGAAGCTATTGGTGTAGTACTGGGCCAATTATAGGTATAAGTTCTATTCCCATTATCTATTAAAGTTACTGTTTTTGTCTGAGTTAATAACGAATAATTGCTTGGTCCAGAAGTAGCTTTAAAGAATAAACTAACAACCAGTTTTTTATTAGGCCCTATGTCTCTGTCTAAAATCATACTAAATCTTCCGTCGTCAGAATATGAACACTTTGTGTCAATTGGTCTAAACGACAATAATTGAGGAGAAGGCTCAACAATTGTAAAAGGAAAAATCTCACCATCATACTCTCCTTGAAAAACATCGTATCTTAATTTTAAGAACTTTTCATCTTCTAAGTAATCTTTGAAATTTGGGCCAAAAATTTCTAAAACACTTTTGTCCAAAGGAAAAGTATTTCTGTAGCGTGGTAATATTTTCCATTTATTAGTACCAGGCTCTAAATAGAACCAATGTAAAGCGCGTTGAACATCAGGAGGATTACCTCTTGCATCAAGGTAGGAATTAAATAATGGTTGAAATTGTGAGGGAGTAGTTGTAATAGGAACCATTTTAGGTACATATGCAGCTATATAATTTGCTGGAAAGTCGTTTCTAGATGTGTATAGAATTGGCAGTGTAACTGTACTAGGTCCTGAATAATTTGAAGACTTTATTCCGTAAAATTTCAAACTAAATTTATCAGTATCAGTGTGATCTTCACCATATCCACATGGACCACTACAACCAAAATCATCTTCATCAATTTCAAAAGATTCTTCATATTTAAATTCAAGACCAATAGTAGGTGTAGTTATATTATATATACCAGGCGCGTGACTTTTTGTGTAAGAATAAGAATGGTTTGTAATTTGGCCATAGCTAGTATATTGATTGCTAGGTATATTAAATGTAGGCTCATAAAAACTAACGTATAACTTTCCTTGAGATAATATACTTTCAATAATAAATAATAACCCTATGACTAAGAGATATTTAATTTTCATTTAGCAATTTATTTTATTCTATTTCTGTGCTCAGAATTAATTAATAAGGCAACAAATTTACAATTAAATATGAGCTTTATTACATTAAAAAACGGTTAAACTTTTTTAAACCTTCACTCGCTAAATAAGAAGAAAAAGTTCGACTGTACCCATAAAGTCGATTTTTATTGTATTAAAATTTATTATTGAAATGAATTTAAAAACTAAATATAATGTTAGAAAGTATTATTAAATTAACAGGAGTAAGTGTGTTAAAAAAAGGAGATCAACAAAGGATTAAAGCAGGTAATGGTATTTGTCCGCAAGAAGGAGATCGTTGCATATATGGTAGCTTTGGAGGAGTACCAATGCTGTCCTGTTTTGCTGGGGTTGAAGAATTAAGATGTATTAATTACGTCTGGGTTGTAGTATAATTTTTCTAAACAAGAAGCTCAAACGATTAAGGTATAGTATATTTTAATCGTTTTTTACTTGCGTGATAAAATATTTATTCTTACAGCTACTTTTTTATGTAGTGCACATAAAAAAATCACCTACACATTATGTAGATGATTTTAGTTTAGTTATTTGATATTATGTGCGAACTTTATTTTAAAACCATAAACTCAATAGCTGAGTCCGTAAAGACTGTATGAGTTTGCGATTTAAAATCTTTTTCTTCAGCTTTATAAATATTATCTACATAAGTCTGAGGATTCAAGTCTATCAAAGGAAACCAAGTACTTTGTATTTGAACTTGTAGCTTATGACCTTTTTTAAAAGTGTGGAAAACATCTTGTAATTTAATAGCTACCTCTGTTTTTTTATTTGGTTTAAAAGGCTCTGGTTTTGCAAAACTATTTCTGAAACGCCCACGTAATACTTCGCTACGAACCATCATGTGATAATTACTTAATTTCAAGTGCGTTTGCATTTCTTTATTATCATTTTTTAGATCAGAAGGATGTACATCGATTACTTTCACAATCCAATCTGCAGCCGAACCCGTAGTAGCAACTTTAAGTTTAGCTAAAATATCACCAGCTAATGTGAAATCGTCGGTTAGAACATCTGTTTCAAAAACGAGTACATCTGGTCTTCTAGCTGCAAAACGCTGATCGTCTGTCATGTATTTTCTAGGCGTAAAAACAGTTTTAATATCTTCTGAATAAGGAACAGGACGTTTAACATCACTCACAAACTGTATTTTAGTAGTCTTACTTTTAGCGCTAGAAAGTTGTTGATCTTCGGAAAGATAAAAAGATTGTTTTTCAGCATTCTTTGGAGGCCAAACATCATATGATTTCCACTCTTTTTTTCCAGTATCAAAAACATAAGCTTCTGGAAGACCTGAATTCTTAGAGCCATCTCCTTTTAAGAAGTGGTTAAAAAACTTAGCTTCTACATTCTTTTGAAAGTTTAACGAGATAGAATCTCCAAAATAATAATTACCTACTTTGGTAGCTACTCTGTTTCTTGACCAACCTCCATGGTCCCAAGGACCAAAAACGATAGTATTATAGTTGTTCGGTTGATTCTTTTCAATGCCTTTATACGTTTCAAGAGGACCATATAAATCTTCAGCATCAAACCATCCACCAACAATCATGGTAGCTACAGTCGAAGGAACTTTATTTAAATGTTGAATAATACCTTTACTTTGCCAAACTTCATCATAATTTGGGTGTTCAATGATTTCTTTCCAAAAGAAATCGTCAACAGTATTTTTATTAGCTGTAACTTTTGTGTCTAATTTATCATATTGAAAGTATTCATTAAGATTGCTTAAAGGACCTTTATCCAAGAAGAATTGATATTGATCTTGTGTATCCATTTTAGGAAAAGAATACCATGCAGAATCTGTAGGTTGGTCTTTATATGTTCCGAATAATGAAACGGCTTTAAAATAACTTAATAGAAAAGCACCATTATGATGGAAATCATCAAAGAAGAAATCACCAATACAAGCTTGCGGAGAAGCAGCCTTGAGCGCAGGGTGCGCATCTATTGTTGAAACAGTTGCATAATGTCCTGGATAAGAAATTCCCCAAGTACCAACCTTTCCATTAGTATGCTTAACATTTTTAACTAGCCAGTCTATAGTGTCGTAGGTATCGCTTGTTTCATCACTTTGTTTTGGAGTTTTATTAGGAATGTAAGCACGCATATTGTCGTATACTCCTTCACTCATCCATCGACCTCGAACATCTTGATATACTACTATGTTTCCTTCTTTCATTAGAATAGGGTTTGGACCAATTCTTTTTCTGAATTTATCTTTACCATAAGGTCTACAACTGTATGGAGTACGTTGCATTAGAATAGGGTACACTTTACTTGTATCTTTAGGAGTGTAAATGGTAGTATGTAGTTTTGTACCATCTCGCATTGCAATTTTTACTTCCTTCTTTGTATAATTATCTTGAACGTAGGTGTCTTTTTGATCTTTTTCTTGGGATTCTTTTTCAGGTTGGTCTTTTGTAGCACAGCTTACTATAAAAGTAAGAATGAACATCAATTTAAATAAAGTTTTCATGAGAGTTTAGGTTGATATGTAGTGGTTTTATAATGTTAGTTGTTTAATTTAATACTTTCAAGCTGAGAAAGAATATTCTTTGGGTAAAATCATAATTAGGTATTTGAGCATAGTTTATAGTATGTACTTATGTTGTTAGCTATTTTAGATTAATGAAGATCCTTAATAGCAGTTCCAGTAATCTTTATTTTTCCTCCGAAAGGTAATGCCTCCGCTTGATAAATAGTTCTTGCTGGTCTTTTATTTTCTGGAAATAGCTCCATATATAACATGTTAATTTCAGGTAAATCTTTTAAATCATCAAATGCAATATCTATAAAAACAACATCATCTTTATCAAAATCAGCTGTTTTTAGTACTGAAAAGAAATTAGAAAAAGCCAATCTTCCTTCTTCTAAAATTGTACCTGAAACATATTTACCATCAGTATTTACAGATAATTGACCACTAACAAAACACATGTTGTTTGCAACTACAGCATGACTAATTGGATTTGACCAATTAGGAAGCCCTTTGCCTTTTGTAATGTATTTTTTGGTACTCATATAATTGATTTTACTTTTAGTGCTAATATATTCAAATACAAAAAGAGATCTTACAAAACTTCATAAGATCTCTTTTATAATTATTTACTGATGTCTTCTTTGTAAAAAAATAAGAATTTAACGTAGTCCTTAACTCTTAGCCTTTTTAAAAGAACATGTTATTTAGGATCTAAGATGTTGTCAATTCGATCGATCGCGTCTTGTAAATGATAACGTGTAACAGTATTTCTTGCTGAAGCAATACCGCGCTTAATATCACGTTTCAAGCGTTTTAATTCTCCTCTAACAATAGGTTTAATATCAGACTGACTAATATTTACTGCAGTTTGCTTAAAATATCCGCCGTTATTAACTCCTCTCTGATTTTTAGCTTTATTTAATAAGAAATCCAAACGATCTAAGTGTGCTCTTTGTAAGTTTCTACGATATGAATCGATAGATTTATTAGTATACAATTCATTCCAAACCCCTTTACGTAAATCGCTCATCATATCAATAAGTGTATATGCAGAAGTTCCATTTAAAGTTTCATTCTCTGCCATACGAACCATTCTTCCTGGTTTTAGAATTCTATTAAGTGTTCTTACTTGTAAATTACGAACCCCTTCACTTGAACCAGAAAATTGTGTTTTGTTAAAAATATTTTTGTCAAGGAGCCAAGTAGGCGTTGTAAATAGTTGATCGTTTATAAATCGTAATGCATTCTTTTGGTGTTCTTTACTAACGTGTGTGTATACTGCTCCATTTTGACCAACAGCTTTAAAATGTTCATAAACACCACCAATATTAGAACTTACGTGCCCCATATACCTATTAAACTGACCAAGTAATTGACCATATATAGCATTTAAGTCTTCGTAAGTTTCACCTTCTTCAGTAGTCCACTCTTCTAAACGAGGTAAAATTCTTTTTAAATTTTTAATACCATATTCACTTGCTTTAATAGCATCATCACCTAAGTCTTCTGTTTGCGAGCTTGGATCAATAATATTTACTGCTTGCTGATGACCAAATCTGTACATTGGATCGTTAGCTTTATTAGTAATCCATTTGTTTAAAATTGATTTTTCAGCTTTTGCAGAAACGCCTGGTATTGGTCTATATCCCCAACTAATCGCATATTTATCATAAGGACCTATATTTGGCATAAGCGCAACACCTTCATCTCCTGGTTGTGCAACATAGTTGAAACGAGCATAATCCATTATTGATGGAGCTGTTCCGTATTTCTTAGTAAAACTAGCAGAACGTAAAGAATCTACAGGGTATGCTACAGAGCTTCCCATATTATGAGGAAGACCAATAGTATGACCAACTTCGTGAGCAGAAACAAAACGAATTAAACGTCCCATAATTTCATCTTTAAATGAATTACCTCTTGCTTCTGGATTAATAGCTGCAGTTTGAATAAAATACCAATTATGTAATAAAGACATTACATTATGGTACCAGTTGATATCAGATTCTAAGATTTCTCCTGAACGCGGATCACTTACATGAGGTCCGTTAGCATTAGGGATTGGAGAAGCTAAATAACGAACTACAGAATAACGAACATCTTCGGGGCTCCATTCTGGATCTTCTTCTTTCGTTGGTGGGTCTTTAGCAATAATAGCGTTTTTAAAACCAGCAGCTTCGAATGCAACTTGCCAATCTTCTATTCCTTGTTTAATGTATTTACGCCATTTTTTTGGAGTAGCTCTATCGATGTAGTAAATAATAGGTTTTTTAGGTTCTACTAATTCACCTCGATTAAATTTTGCTAAATCTTCATCTTTTACTTCAAGCCTCCATCGATCTAAATAGGTAACTTTTTTACTTTTCTGAGCTTCTAAACCATAGTCAGTTTGTGATCTTGCAAACCATCCTACACGTTCATCAAAATAACGACGTTTCATTAAGTTTTCAGGAAGTAAAATCATAGAATTACTTAATTCTAAAGATACAGAGGCAACACTTCCATTAGAAGGAGGTTTGCTAGATAAGTATGTTTTTACATGACGAATTTCAATATTTTTAGGATAACTACTAATACGGTCTATATAAGAACGCTCTTTATCCATTCGTGTAATTTTAAATCTCTTTCTTCTGAATTGAGGAAAACCAATCGCTTTCACATCTTTAGTAAAAAGAGGTGTTGCATCAATTACAGTCGCAGTAGAATCCTTACTGAAAGCTTTAATAGGAAAAGCAAATAAAATAGGCTCAAAGTTAGAGTTTACTACAGCTTCATGCACAGGTAAGATACTATCAGCAACCACAGAATGGGAAACAACACGAAGTAAGATTTTTTTATGTTTTTTCTCCCATCTTAAAACCTGTGTATTCTGCTTACCACCACCAAAGCCAATTCCATTAGCAGTTTTTGCAATACGAGTAACCATTAGCATTTCTTTGTTTAGTAATGCATTTGGTATTTCAAATAAATAATTTTGATCTTTAGTATGAACTTTAAATAAACCTTCGTCGGTCTTATGCTTTTTGGTAACTACTTTTTCGTAAGGAAGTATAGCTCCTTTTTTTGGTTTACCCTTAGGTTTTGACGCCTCTGTTTTTTTTGAATTCTTTTGTCTTTTTTTTCTTCGTTGTGCTTCAATATCTTGAGAGAAATGAAATAAAGAAAAAAATAAGACTAGGTGTAAAAGTATTTTTTTATTCATGATTATAATTAGTTGATATACTACCCCCGAAATTAAGAAAAGACGTACTATAAGTTCTTAATTATATGTTAAAGACCCTAGGAATATTCTTAATAAAAACAGAACCACAATAATTTGAGTATTTTTAAACTTTCTAAATAGAGTATGATGAGAATAGTGTATTGTGTAGTGTTTTTAGTTTTATTCGTAAGTTGTAATACAACAAATAAACAAGAGGAGGTAAAGTCTAAAGAAATAAAGGAAGCTCAAAAGATATTTCCAAAATTAGTAGCAGACCGATATAATGTAGCTTTTTTAGTTATGAACGGAACATTTAATACTGAGTTAACAGCTCCTTACGATATTTTTCAACATACAATTTTTAGAAAAGGAATAAAAGCGATGAATGTATTTACCGTTGCAGATACGGATAAAGCGATTACTACGTTCGAAGGTATGCGAATTTTACCGGATTATAATTACTTGAAAGATAGTTTGCCAAAAATTGATATACTAGTTGTTCCAAGTGCTGAGCATCATTTAGATACAGATTTGGAAAATAGAAAAATGATCGAGTTTGTACAAAAAGTGAGTAAAAAAGCAGAATTTGTTACTTCTCATTGCGATGGAGCTTTTGTATTAGCTAAAGCTGGAGTTTTAGAAGGTCGTGTATCTACAACATTTCCGTCAGATATAGATAAAATGAAAGCTACTTTTCCAACATTAGATATTCGGAAAAACGTGTTATTTGTTCACGACGGAAAGTATATTACATCCGCAGGGGGCGCAAAGTCTTTTGAAGCTGCTTTGTACTTGTGTGAATATTTATATGGAAAAGACATAGCAGAGTCATTGGCAGGAGGTTTAGTAATTAACTGGGAATTAGATAAAGTACCGCATTTAATTGTGAAAAAGTAATACAGTTTTTAGACTTTAGGTATGCGAAGTTATTTATTAACTTTATGATATATGATAACACCTATCCCAGTTATCAAAGCAATGCTTATAATTACTATTATAGTTACAATTACAAAACGTAAAAGCTTTTTAAGCGAGGTTTTGAACGATTGGTTGTAAAGTTTAGCAAAAGCATAAAGGTAATAGATAATGAAAAGAATTGTACTTGCAAGGTAGATATTTGGATGAATTAGTATTGCAAGAAAAAAAGCAATAACACTAATGTATAGCGTAACCCCTTGCAAATAAGCATTCATAATAATATGTTCTCCATAGTTATGAGGTTTTCTATACGTCCATTTACTCATTAACGCATATAAAGGAAGAAAAAGAAAAGCGACAATATTGAAATAATTGATAAAAAAACCGAAATAAACTTGATTAAATTTCAAGCTAAATTTAGCACTAGCTTGTTTCTTCTGAAGTTTAATTAATTCTTCAGGGCTAATATCTTTTAGTTTTGATAAATCTTGTGCTGCAACACGCTGTATTTCTTTAAATTGCTCTCCATTAGCTGAAACAGAAAGTTCTACGAATTCCTTTTTAAAAATATTAAAAGTTATCAATGAAATAGCAGCGGCTAGCGCTAAAAAAGCAAAGGGATTTACATATTTTTTTCTGGTACCCTCGAGGTATTCTGAAAGAACCTTATTTGGTTCTGATATCATTTTTTTTAGAGTATTGAAATATAAGCTATCCCAACCAAAACTAGAAAACAGTTCTTGTAATAAAAAAGAAAGTGTTATTCTACTTTTAACAACTCTCGCACCACAATTATCACAAAAAAAAGCATCTTTTTCAAGTGGACTCTCGCAATTTTTACAATTCATATTAACTAGTTATGAGGTTAATCGAATCCAAATATATGGGATTTCGTTAATATTTACCGTATTTTTGCACCGTATGAGAATAAGACGACTTTCTGATTGGTTACCAACAACTAACAAAGAAGTAAAATTGAGAGGTTGGGAAGAGCTAGATGTAATTTTATTTAGTGGAGATGCGTATGTAGATCATCCATCATTTGGACCTGCAGTAATTGGTCGTATTTTAGAAAGTTATGGATTACGCGTAGCTATAGTTCCACAACCTAGTGTTCATGATGACTTACAAGATTTTGTGAAATTAGGAAAGCCACGCTTATTTTTTGCGGCTACAGGGGGTTGTATGGATCCTATGGTAAGTAACTATACTGCAAGTAAACGCCGTCGTGATAAAGATGCATACACACCTAATGGAGATAAAGGATTTCGACCAGATTATGCAACTTCTGTCTATTCAAAAATCTTAAAAGAAAAGTTTCCAGATGTACCTGTTTTAATAGGAGGAATAGAAGCTTCTTTACGAAGGGTAACTCATTACGATTATTGGTCGGATAAATTATTACCAACTATTTTAGAAACATCTAAAGCAGATATGTTGGTATATGGAATGGGAGAACAACCTTTACGTGAAATAGTAGAACTTTTACAGAAAGGAGTTCCTTTTTCTAGTTTGAAAAACATAAAACAGACTGCAGTTTTAATAGGAGAAGGTGAGAAAATTCCAGTTGTTAAAGGTTGGGATGATGTAACTATTAATTCTCATGAAGCATGTTTGAAAGATAAAAAGACATTTGCTTCTAATTTTAAAGTAATTGAACAAGAGTCAAATAAGTTGAAAGCTAGAAGGATATTTCAAAAAGTAAATACTAAAACTTTAGTTATAAATCCACCTTTTCCAACGATGACCGAAAAGGAAATTGATGGTTCTTTTGATTTACCATATACACGTTTACCACATCCGAAATACAATAAACGAGGGCCTATACCTGCGTTTGAAATGATAAAGTTTTCTATAAATGTTCATCGAGGTTGTTTCGGGGGCTGTAGCTTTTGTACAATTTCCGCTCATCAAGGTAAATTTATAGCAAGCAGAAGTCAAGAATCTGTTTTGAAAGAAGTAGATAAAGTGACCAAGATGGAAGATTTCAAAGGATATCTTTCAGATATCGGTGGACCATCTGCAAACATGTATAAGATGAAGGGTAAAGTGCAATCAATATGCGATAAGTGTGTTGCACCATCATGTATCTCACCTGTAATATGTAGTAATTTAGATACTTCTCACAAACCACTTACTGAATTATATAAAGCTGTAGATGCACACCCAAAGGTAAAAAAGTCATTTATAGGTAGTGGTATACGACATGACATGTTAGTGCCTGAATTTAATAAAAATGCAGATCCTAAGGAATTAGATGCCTATACAGAAGAGGTTATGACAAATCATGTCTCTGGTCGATTAAAAGTAGCTCCAGAGCATACATCAGATCCTGTATTAAAATTAATGCGTAAACCATCCTTTAAATATTTTCATATGTTTAAAGATCGTTTCGATCGTATTAATATAAAAAAGAAATTAAAGCTTCAATTAATACCTTATTTTATATCAAGTCATCCAGCTTGTGAATCTGAGGATATGGCAAATTTAGCAGCTGAAACCAAGGATATGGGCTTTCAATTAGAACAAGTTCAGGGTTTTACACCTACACCAATGACGGTTGCTACGGTTATTTATTACAGTGGATACCATCCGTATACACTGAAACCTACTAAAACTCCAAAAACAAAAAAGGAGAAAGAGGATCAACACAGATTTTTCTTTTGGTATAAGAAAGAAAACAGAAAGTGGATAAGAGATACTTTATCTAAAGTAGGGAGAACTGACTTAGTGAAAAAACTATTACCAGCTGATACTTCTTGGAGAAAAAATAAGCCAGGTAAACCCAAGCATACTTTCGATGATGCAGTTAGTACACCTGAAAAAACTTCTAGAAGAAAGAAGAAAGGTTTTAAAGGAAAGCGTAGAAGATAAAAATATATATAAAATAAAAGAGCTTACATTAAATATGTAAGCTCTTTTATTTTATGAAAATTAAGTTTTATTTTAACTCTATGTCAGCAACTAAATCAAACTCATCATAAATAGCCTTATCTTTTAAATTATCAAAAAAACTAGTAGATCCGTATTTTACATTGAATTTAGTTCTATCTACTTTCAAAGAAGCAGTTGCTTTATTGCCGTAAATAGAAATTATGAAGTTTACTGTTTTTGTAATTCCCTTTATTGTTAAATTCCCTTTTACGTTGTAAGCGTTTTTACCAGTTGCTTTAACTTTAGAAAATATTAAAGTAGCTGTATTGTACTTTTCAACTCCGAAAAAGTCGTCTGATTTTAAATGTCCATCTAATTTATTCTTATAATCACCAGATAAATCTGTGGTATTTATTGTAGTCATATCTATAGTTATGGCTCCTCTTGAAAGCTTATTGTCATCAAAAGATAATGTACCTGATTTTATAGCTATAGTTCCGTTATGAGATCCGGTAACTTTATAACCTTTCCATGTCACTTTACTAGTAGTAGTATTAATTTTTTTCTTTTCTTTTTTAATTGTAGTGAAAGAAAATGTAGTGAATGTAATTAATGTAAGAACTAAAAAATTTCTAATTGATTTTTTCATGATATCGTTGTTTAAATTGATATTACAAATTTCGCTAACAATACTAATATGAAAAATGAACTAGATTATTAAATAAAGTTAAACTAGATTAACTTTTACATATTATGGGCTAATTGACTTTTAATTTTACTCAAAAATTCCTTTGTAATTCCTAAATATGAAGCAATCATATATTGAGGAATACGTTGTTCTATTTTAGGATAACTATCTTTAAAAATAAGGTAACGTTCTTTAGCCGTTTTACTAAAATTTCTTACTATTCTTTTTTGAGATGCAACTAAAGCTCTTTCAGTTATTTTTCTAAAACATCGCTCAAGTTTAGGGATTTCGATGTATAATTCCTCAAGAATTGTATAAGTTAACTGGATAAGTTCAGTATTTTCAAGACATTGAATATTATAATCTGCTGGAGTTTGGGTAATAAAACTGCCCATATCAGAAGTCCACCAATCTTCGATAGAGAACATGACAATATGTTCTTGTCCGTCGTTACTCATGTAGAAATTTTTCGTGCAGCCTTTTATGATAAAATTGACATACTTGCATACATCACCTTGCTGAACTATGTATTGATCTTTAAGATATTTTCTCAGAATTACTTTCTCCCGAAGTATGTTTTCTTCTGTAGGTGTTAATACTACAATACGATTAATATACGCTAATAAAGAATTGATTTCCATATGGAGGGGCAATGTTAGTCTTCAATTATACGATAAAAATAGAATTTTTAAAGATATAATTCCATAGCAATATCAAAGATATTATAAATTTTTTGTTTTGGTATATCTTGATCAGGAGATATCATAAGTATAGCAGTAAACGTTCGGTTTCCTTTAATTAAATCAGGATGCTGAATATGAGCTCCTTTACCAATAGCTATATAGGGTGTTTGCGTTTTCTTTTCAACCCATAGATAACAGAAGATTTGCTTTTTATACATAAAGCAAGGAAGTTTATAATACCATTTATGTTCAAGGGACAAATTATAATTTTGTATTATGGCTTTCAGAGCAAGCAGACAGCTTTTTACAGGTTCTTCTTTTTCATAATAATACGCTTCTAAAGATTTCATAAGAAATTATTTTTAACGGTAATGTATAACGATACTTAGTAAAAAGCAAACATCAGGTTTTGAATGATTCATTCAAAACCTGATGTAATAATATAATGTATAAAAATATTCTAACTATTATAGTTGTTTTAACAAATGCTCTGCTACAAGTTCAGATGAAGCTGGGTTTTGTCCGGTAATTAAATGACCATCAACGGTAGCATAAGGTTGCCAATCTCCAGCTTTAGAATAGTTTCCACCATTGTTTTGTAACATATCTTCTACTAAAAAAGGAACAACATCCGTAAGCTGTACTGCTTCTTCTTCAGTATTACTAAAACCAGTAACATCTTTTCCTTTAACTAAAGATTCGCCTTGAATTTTAGTGTTCTTAAATACTGCAGGAGCGTGACAAACAGCTGCAACAGGCTTGTTTTTAGTATAGAATTCCTCAATTAAACGAGTTGAATTTTTATCTTCAGCTAAGTCCCATAATGGACCATGGCCACCAGGATAGAAAACAGCATCATAATCTGATTCTTTAATGTTTTCTAAAATATGTGTATTAGCTAATTTTTTTTGAAGCTCAGTATCTTCATTAAAACGGTCTGTAGCTGATGTTTGAGAGTCTGGAGTTTCACTACTAGGATCGATAGGAGGTTGTCCACCTTTAGGAGAAGCTAATGTAATTGCTACATCTCTGTCTGCTAAATAATAATATGGAGCAGCAAATTCCTCTACCCAAAAACCAGTTTTTTTTCCAGTTTCACCTAATTTATCGTGACTTGTTAGTACAAATAGAACTTTTTTCATAATTGTTTGTTTTATGTGGATTTATTATTTGATTTTTATTATAAATACGAAGTATTTTCGAGCTGATAATAAAAAGATAAACAAATTTATGAAGTACTTCTATCTTAAAAAATGATGTATGGTAAGAAATTAAGTATTGGCAATTTCTTTTCGAATTCTACTTAAACTTTCTGTTGTAATACCGAGATAAGATGCAATATGGTAATTTTTTAAATGTTTTTCTATGGTAGGGTACATCTTTAAAAAACTTAAATAACGTTCCTTAGCTGTTTTGGTAAGATTGGCTAAAATTCGCTTTTCATGTCTAACCAAAGCTTTTTCCATTTTTTTTCTGAAGAAGCTTTCTATTTCAGGTATTTGCTCGAATATGATTTCTAAAGCTTCTTTATGAATTTTGTATACGATTGCTTTTTTTATGCAAGCAATTTGATGCACTGTTTTCTCATTACCGAAATAAGCAATATAATCGCTAATCCACCAATCCTTAATAGCAAATTGAATGGTATGTTCTTTACCTAATTCATCAGTATGATAAGTTCTTAAACAACCATTAATTACATAATATTGGTGTTGAATACGTTCGTTCTGATATAGTAATATATCTCCTTTATTTACTTCAACAACACTAAAATGCTTAGTCATAAAATCTAACTGTATCTTAGTTAAATTAACAGTGCTAAATATTTTAGTTATAATTTCTGATTCGGCACTTTGTATGGAAGTTTTCAAGGGTAAATTATTTACAGATTTTACAATCTTCTTTATCTTTAATTTCGCCTACTAATTTACCATTTTCATCAAGAATAAAATCACAACAGTTCATAAAACCTTCGGTAATCATTTTTCGAGCTCGCTGAATTTGAGATTTGGTGGTCGCAAGATTTTGATTTAGATAATTTGCAACTTCCTGTTGCTTCATCCCTTTAATGTCAGCTAAGAATAGAGGGGTTCTATATTTTTTAGGTAACTTTTTAATAATTCCTCTTAAACAGTCACTTTCAGTATGAGAGGTATCAGTGGTTTCCTCGTCTTTTAACTCTAAATTGTCAATGCTATTGACGTGTTTTGTGCTTTTAAAATAGTCGATGATTGTATTTCTGGCTACTGTAAAAATCCATGACTTTAACTTATCGGTGTCTTTAAGTGTATGGAGCTTGGTGTGTATTTTTATGAATGTACCCTGAATAATATCTTCGGTTATATTCTCATCATGAATCTTACTAATGATGAATTTTCTTATATCATTATTGTAAACTGTCCAAATCTCTTGAGTAGTCATTTCATTTAGATTTTAGAAACTTGTTTTCTTTGTAAAAGCAAAGAAAACAAGTTTAAAAGATTTAACAATTGCAGTTTGCACAAGAACAGTTGTTACAAGTACAATTTATACAGTTTCCAGTTTTACACCCTTCGCACGTACATGTGCAGTTATTTTTATAATTCATCAGACTATATTATTTTTAGTTCATACAGTAGACTATGATAGTTTAAAAAAGATGCAAATTATGAGTTTAAATTTCAAAATATTTTCTGAAGATAAAAAATAAAGATTATTTGTAGGTTGTTATAGGTTGTAAAACATCTTCAAAATATTTTTGCCATTTATGGTCTTTCAATTCTTCTCCAAACTCATGAAACTCACCTTTAGGTGTTGTGGTAAAAGTTAAGCGTCTTTTATTATTGAAATATACTCTAAATACTCCGTTTTCAAATGTTCCTTTATATTTATCTCTAAGTCCTTTTTTTGAAAAAGGATGGTAGTAATAATTTTTATTTGTAACGTCGTAACTAATAATAGTATGAAGCGCAATCCAAGGAGATTTAACATTAAGTACTAGAAGATTACCATCCATTATATAACGTACATCTTCAGTTACTTCAACACTTTTTTTAGAAGTTTGATTATACGAAATTGAAGTTCCTTTCCAATTTCCTATCATAAAAGAAAGTTTAGTTAAGGCTTCTTTTTCTTCATTTTGAGCATTGGTAGGTATCGAAATTAATACAAAAAAAATGAATATATAAATTACAAGGTTTTTCATAAAGTTTAAATTTACAGATAAAAGTCGTTTTAATTAGAACTCTGACTTAAAATTTAAATTTACTTAATTCTTCTTCTTCTCCAGTAATTTCTACTCTGATTATTGTATCCTAATTTTGTGAATACGTATAACGCTAACTTTTTAAAGTATATAATTTCTTCAACCTGCCCAATTAATACTTTTTAGTTATAAAATAAAATGCTTGCAAGTATTACCCAAATTCCGATACAAATACCGATTAATCCTAATTTTCCTTGTATAGGAGCTAATTTTCTTAATAATTTAGCTCCTTTTTCTTTTGCTTCTTCATTTTTTGATAAAAGTAATTTGTTAATTACTCCGTAACCTAATATAAAGCCTAGAACAGCTTGTATTGATGCGCTAGCTATCCATGTAATCCACCAAATCGGCCAGCTTCCAAGAATTCCAATGTTTAAAATTGCTTGTATTACTCCCCAAATTCCCCAGAAACAGAATAACAAACCAATCCAACCTTGATAAGGGGCAATTTGGTCTAATAATTCTTTTGCATTTGGTTTTCTTGATAGTAATAAAGAAGGAGCTGCAAGTAATCCTAAAATAATTAGTGTAATTCCGTAAATCATTTTTTTAAATTTTAAAGTTATTAGTTTTTTTAGTGTATTATTTTGATTCTATAAATTTTAGATAGAAATGGATTGTTCTTATTTAATAGTTAAGGATTAGAGTTTCTTTAGGTGAAGCTTCTGTGTTTTTAGAATTTAAATTCACAGAAGTCTTCAGTATACCTAAGAAATATTATATTCAAAGAACAACTTATTTTTTGGAGTTCATTTTGAGTTTTTTTGTCGTAGTTTTAATTGCTTGTTAAGCAATTTATTAAAGCCTTAGTCTAAAATTATTTTTTGAGTTTTAATTTTAGCTCCTGAACTTAGTTTTACGATATAAACACCTAAAGATAAGTTTGGAATATCTATGGTATTTGATCCAGTCGTAAGTTTAGTTCTCATAATTTCTTTACCTAATAAAGAGTACAAAACTATCTTACCTCTATTTTCTAGTCCTGTAATGGTTAGTTTATTCTTTGCAGATTTATACATAATAATTTTTTGCAAAGCGGTTTCACTTTCATCTGTACTTAAGCTTTTTTGTGAAGGATGTAAATAAAATCGTCCTGCATTGTTCAAATCATTTTCTAATGTTACTTTATAGTTTTCTTTAGATAGATTTGTAAAAGTATTATTAACTCTATCCTCTAAATAAATATCAATGTTTTCATTTAGATTTAAAGTTTTTACTGAAAAACTTAATTCATTATCTGTTTTAGCAATTATACCAATAGGAATAACTGTGTCTTCTATATCCGAATTAGGTAAAGCTTGGATGGCTAATTTTTTATTCGAATTGTCATCTTCAGGCAGTTTTGTATACACTGCAAAGTCATAATCTTGACCACTAAATAAACTTCCATCATAGCCATTATCGAAATTTACCGTTGTATTTTCAATAAAATAAACCTTGGTTGATAAATCATTTACTAATAATTCAATATTTGCTTTTTCTTCTGATCGTGTAAAAGTATTCGTAGTTTGATGACTCTGATTTACGGTATCGAAGATAACATTTCCGTTATTTTTAGCACTTACAAAGAAACCTTGTGTTGGTGCTACTTCAATTGGATTAGCTAAAGTATATGCTTCATATTGTACACCATTCCATAACCAAATAGTTTCTTCACTAAGTACAGTAGTATTATCTGTTAAAAAATTACTTGAATTGATATATGAAGTAAATGGATTACCGATTAAATTATTATCATTTTCAGTACCTGTTGTAACAGGGTAATTAATAATATTTGTATTTAAGTTTCCAGTGAATTTTATATCTCCAGCAGTCTCTAATTCAACATAAAGACCTAAGCCTGTTTCAATATTACCTGTAGTATCATTTTTTTTATACTCCCATTTATTGATATTATTGTTATTATATGTAGCTAAACCTATGGTTTTGGTATTATCTATTGTGAAATTATTATCAGAAATAAGATTTTCGTATGATTGGTTAACTACTGGGGGTGTTACTAAATGCCTGTTTGTTGTTAATGTTCTGTTGTATATAATACGTGCATTTACTGGAGCATTAGCTATTAAGGTAGTATTACTTTGTAAAGTAATCGTATTAACATTTATTTCATTAGATATTGTAGGATAATTTGCTAACCCACTTACTATTTCAACATTATCTTGAGCTGAAGGAATATTTCCTCCCAACCAATTATTAACATTATTCCAGTCATTATCTTCTGTTCCTAACCACTTCAATTCAATCTTACTAAATAATGCTGTAATCTCTTTATCGGTATCCATTGTGATAGTTAAAGGATTTATTGTTCCTGAAGCATCACCACTCCAACCATCGAATTGATAATTTGCATCTGGAGTTGCTGTTAAAGTAATTGAAGTATTTATATCATAGGTTCCATTTACTGGCGTTTTATCTATAGTAATGATTCCGTTATCAGCTGTTGTAGTTAAAGTAGTTTGAATTTTACTAAATAAAGCGGTTATATTTTTAGAGGTATCCATGGTTACAATTAATGGATTAACTGTTCCTGAGGCATCATCGCTCCAACCATCAAATTGATACTCTGGATCAGGAACTGCTGTTAAGATAACTTCAGTATCTATATCATAGGTTCCATTTACGGGGTTTTTATCTAAGGTAATAGTTCCATTTTGTGATGTTGTAGTTAAGGTGACTTGAATTTTACTAAATAAGGCAATAATGTTTTTATCAGTATCCATAGTTATAGTTAATGGATTTGTTGTACCTGAAGCATCACCACTCCAACCATCAAATTGATAATTTGCGTTAGGAGTTACTGTTAAAGTAACTTCAGTATTTATATCATAGGTTCCATTTACTGGAACTTTATCAACTGTAATAGTTCCATTATCAGTTGTTGTAGTTAAAGTAGTTTGAATTTTACTAAATAAAGCGGTTATATTTTTAGAGGTATCCATGGTTACAATTAATGGATTAACTGTTCCTGAGGCATCACCACTCCACCCATCAAACTGATACTCTGGATCAGGAACTGCTGTTAAGGTAACTTCAGTATTTATATCATAAGTTCCATTTATTGGTGCTTTATCAACTGCAATAGTTCCATTTGTAGCTATTGTAGTTAAAGTAGTTTGAATTTTACTAAACAAAGCAGTAATATTTTTATTACTATCTGTAGTAATTGTTAATGGATTTGTTGTTCCTGTGGCATCGCCACTCCATCCGTCAAATTGATAGCCTTCATCTGGAACAGCTGTTAAAGTAACTTCAGTATTTATATCATAAGTTCCATTTACTGGAGTTTTATCAACTGTAATAGTTCCGTTATTAGCTGTTGTAGTTAAAGTAACTTGAACTTTACTAAATAAAGCAGTAATATTTTTATCAGTATCCATAGTTACAGTTAATGGATTCATTGTTCCATTGGCATCACCTTCCCAGCCATCAAATTGATAATATTCATCTGGAGTTGCTGTTAAACTAACTACATCTCCATTAGTATAATTTTCTAAATTAGTAGGAGCTAAATCAGTGGCAACATTTCCATTTTCTGCTGTAATGTTCAATTTTGGATAACAAATATCTGTACTAAAATTAGCTGTTGGATCTTTAAATGTATTCCAATTTGTATTACTAAAAGTAGCATTATCTACGGTTATACAAGTTAAATTGGGATTAGAAGAAAAATCTAAAAAAGCAGAAGAAAATGTAAGGAAATTGGTATTGTTACCGTTGGCTATATTTAGAATTGATAATTCATTATCATCACACGTAATACTTGTTAATGAGCTACTATTAGAAATATTAACCTCTTTTATTTTATTATGACTACAGTCTAAAGTTACTAAAGCAGTATTTTTAGAAAGGTCTAATTTTTTTATCATATTAAAACTACAATCCAAATCAGTTAAAGCTATGTTTTTAGAGATATCTAGATTTGTTAGTTTATTGATACCGCAGTCTAATACTTTTAGAGCTGTATTTTTAGTAATATCTATAGTTGTTATATCACTATGATCAATAATTAATTTAGTTAAATCAGTATTTTTAGAAACATCTAAATTTGTAAAAGTATTCATGTTACTACAGTCCAACTCCTTTAAGGCTGTATTTTTAGATACGTTTATACTTGTTAAGAAATTAGAGTTACACTCCAATTTATTTAATTTAGTATTTCTAGAAACATCTAAACTTGTTAATTTGTTATTCCTGCTATTCAAATTAATTAGAGCGGTATTTTTAGAAACATCTACATTAGTTAAAGAATTAAAACCAAAGTTTAAACTAGTTAATGCTGTATTTTTAGAAAAGTTTAAGCTTGTTATACCACTGTTAATTCCACAATCTAACTCTCTTAAGACTGTGTTTTTAGAAAAGTCTAAGCTTGAAAAATCATTTTCACTACAATCTAATTTTGTTAATGCGGTATTTTTTGAAAAATCAATTCGCCTTAAATCATTTCTATGACAATCTAAATCAATTAAAGCTGTATTTTTAGAAACATCTAGAGTTGTTAAACCATTTCCACTACATTCTAATATTTTTAAATTAATATGTTTAGAAACATTTAAACTTCCCAATGAATTAAATCCGCAGTACAGTTCTTCTAAAGCAATTGCATTAGAAATATTCAGATTAGTTAAAGCGCTATTTTGCCTAGTATTTAGTACTTTTAAAGCAGTATTCTTAGAAATATCTAAACTTGTTATAGTTCTAAGACCACTACAATTTAATATTTCTAATGCCGTGTTTTTAGAAACATCTAAGCTTGTTAAGTTTCTAACACCTCTACAATTTAGTGTTTTTAAACTAACATTCTTGGAAACATCTAAACTTGTTAAGTTTCTATTATTACTACAGTCTAGTTCTGTAATATTGATGAACGCTTCTATACCTGTCAAGTCATTAACACTTCCAATGACTTTTATTGTCCCGTCAAAAGCTATAGCTTCTGCAATACTAATTTCTGCATTACCATCAGTATTAATAGATGAGTTATTAACTAAGCTCGATTTAAAAATAGCATCTGGTATCGCAACATTTTGTGAGAAAATAGCAGTGACGCACCCGAAAAATAATAAAAGTAATTTGTTCTTCATTTTATTAATGTTTAATTAATTTCATAATTACGTTGTAAACCTAGCTAGAACAAGAATTAAAAGGGTCTCAACTTATAATTTGAGACAGATAGTATTTAGGAAGCTTAGTATTCGTAGTAGCTACCATACAAATAGTTCAGGAATTATGTTGTTGTAGATAGGCGCTTTTTTTGATTATTATTTTAAGAATCGAATACTTTAAAGCTTTTATATTTTATATATTTATTGCTTTTTACTTTCTAGAAAACATTTTTTCTATCATAAATAAACCCTTTTATGTTTAACTTTTTAAGTGTTATTATTTTTCAATTTTCTTTCTTAATATCTAGTGGAGCTTCTATAGATAGCTATAAAATGAACTATGATCAAAAACAGATATCAGCCAAAGATAGCGTTGCCAAATACAAGAAAATATCTATACAATGTTACCGAGAAGGAGATTTAGAAGGTTTCGGATATTACAGTAATAAAGTATTGATGATTACTGAAAAGTATAATTTAGAAGAAGATAAAATAAGGATTTTAATAAATTTAGCGATATACCACCAACGAAAAGACGAATATAAGAAAGCACTTGCTAAGTACATAGAAGCTCAAAAACTGACATCTACTTTAAAGGATTCCTCTTACTTAAAGATAATATTAAATACAAACCTTGGTAACTTTTATTATAAAATCAACGATTATAATAACGCTAAACTAATTATGAAAAAAGTACTGAGGTTAGCAGATTATCAGGAAGCTGAAAAAAAGAAACAAATTAAAGTTTCTGCATTTAATACATTAGCAAATATAACATCCGATGAAAGAAATTATGAAGAAGCTTTCAATTATTACGATGAGTTAAAGGTAATGTTACAGAGTCAAGATAATAATGAGCAAAAACTTGCGACATTATATTCTAATATCGCTTCGTGTTATAGAGATATAGGAAATTATGAAGAGGCCATAAAAAATGGAGAGGAAGCATTAAGAATAATAGGTAAAGAAAAACAAATAGATACAGAAGCTTCTGCAAAGCTTAATATAGGAGTTTCTTATTACGAGTTGAAGAAATTTAAAAAAGCATTATTATTCTTAACATCAGCAAATAAAATAGCTAATGAAGAAGGTTCTTTTGAAGTACAAATGAAGACGCATAAGCATTTAGCAAAGGTACAAGAATCTTTGAATAACATAGAAGAAGCCTTAAAAGAACAAAAAAAATATACACTAGCTAGGGAAGAGTATTTAAAAACTCTTACAAATACACAACGTCTAAAGTTTGAAAATGAGGCTTCAAATACATCATTAAAAATCAGTGATCAGAAAGAAAGAATTACTTTCTTAAATAAAGAGAAAATAATATACATAGCTATAGGTTTAGTATTATTAGTTTTATTCTTTGCATCTGTACTTAATTACTATAAGAAGAGAAAAAGATATAATAATGATACTGCGCTCTTAAAAGTGGATAATACTTTTTTAGAAAGCGAAAACGAGTTGTTAAGAAATAAATTAACTAAAATTGCTTTCACTTTAAAAGAGAAGAATACTACAAAAAAGCATAAAAAATCTTCCATATCTTTAGAAGATCAAGAACTTTATAAAGAACGTATTCTAAACTATATGGATGAATTTAAACCATATTTAAATTCTGAAATTAAACAACTAGATGTAGCTAAGGCTTTAGATATGAGCTTACACCTTTTTTCAGAGATACTAAACACTTGTTTTGAACAGAACTTTAATAGTTTTATTAATTTATATCGAGTAGAAAAAGCAAAATCATTAATGAAAGACCCAGAATATGATAAGTATAAAATTATAACGGTTGCATACGATTCTGGTTTTTCTAGTAAACCGTCTTTTAACAGAGTCTTTAAGAAAGTAGTTGGCTGTACACCCACAGAATATCAGGGTAAAAGAGGATAATCTGTTTTAATATTTATTAATAAAATTGAACTTATTTCTACATTTAAAAAACGATAGAAATAAGTTCAAAAAAATTTCGTATTCAGGACTTAAATAGTTGTAAAGAAGTATAATAGATTATTTAACTTCTAATAATTTAATATCAAATACTAAAACTGATCCCCCAGGAATCCCTCTATTATCTCTACTACCATACCCTAATTTTGAAGGTATAAGTAATATTCCATTACCGCCTTCTTTGAAATAGGTAATTCCTTCCGTCCAACCAGCTATTACTCCTTGTAAATTAAAAGAAATACCATTAGCATTGCTTTGGTCAAATACTTTTCCATTTAAATAATACCCTTTATAGGCAACAGTTACGTCTGATTTAGTAGTAGGTTTGTTTCCAGTTCCTTCCGTGTTAATAATGTAATATAATCCTGAATTACTTTTTTTGGCTGTTAAGTTGTTGTCTTTAAGATACTGAATAATATCAGCTTCATTTTGCACATCGTAGTTAATCGTTTCTTCATCACTACTACATGAAATAAAAAGAGTAATAAAGAATAAGTATATATATGTTTTCATAAATAAAATAAATGTTTTTAGGGGTTATTAATAAACTTTTTTGCCATTGAGATAAGTGGCTTTAGCAGTTGTTTTCGGAATGTTATTTTCGGTAACAGTCATAATATCCTGATTAAGGATCACAAAATCAGCAAATTTCCCGACTTCTATACTTCCTTTTTCATTCTCCTCAAAGTTAGCGTAGGCATTCCATATGGTCATTCCTTTTAGTGTTTCTTCACGTGATAACGCATTTTCCATTTGATACCCATTGCTTGGGTAGTTGTTTAAGTCTTTTCTAGCAACTGCGGCGTAAAATGTTAAAAACGGATTCACTTTTTCTACAGGGTAGTCTGTGCCAAGTGCAACTTTACCATAAATAGAAAGTAGTTTCTTAAAAGCATATCCGCCTTTTATGCGTTCTTCACCAACTCTGTCTTTAGCCCAATACATATCTGAGGTAGCATGAGTAGGTTGGATAGAAGGGATTATATTCTTAAACATATCAAAATCTTGTTCATCTACGATTTGAGCATGCTCAATTCTCCAGCGTCTATTTTTCTGATTTTTCAAGACTTCATGATAGGTTTTAAGCATTACGTAGTTAGCAGAATCACCAATAGCATGTGTATTCATTTGATAGGTTGAGGCTGCAATTTGTTTAGCAATTTCCATATACCTTTTAGGAGGATAAATTAATGCACCAAAATGATTTTCTCTATCAGAATAAGACTCTTTTAATGCTGCACCTCTTGATCCAAGAGCACCATCTCCATATACTTTAAAAGAACGAACATTAAGTTTATCAGTTTTTATAATTCCTTTTTTAGTATAGTAATCTAGGTTTTTTTGAGTTGCAGAAACCATAGCATAAATCCTCATCTGGAGTTCGTTTGATTTTTGTAAGCTATCGATAAGCTCAATTACTGGTTTATCTAAGCCAGCATCAGAAACAGTTGTTAAACCATATGAAAAGTTTATCTTTTCTGCATCTTTTAAAGCTTGTATTTGTGCATTGTGTGATGGAGCAGGAACCTTAACAAAGTCCATAGCATTGTCAATTAAAACTCCAGTTAATTGACCATTAGCCTTCATAAATTCTCCACCTTCAGTTTTTGAATTTATAGTTATTTCAGATAACTCTAATGCTTTTTGGTTTACCAGCATTGCATGTCCGTCCACTCTGGTAATTGCAACAGGTGTATTAGGAAAAATACTATCTAACTTATGTTTAGTGGGGAATTTTTGTATTTCCCAATCATTTTGATCCCAACCACGACCAGTAATAAAATTAGTTTTTTTCTCTTTTTGAAACGCGATAAGTTTTTGAAGTACTTCGTCATAACTTTTAGTACCCATTAAATCTACTTTTTGTAGTTGAATTCCAAGATTGAAAAAGTGACAATGTCCGTCTATTAAACCTGGAAGAATAGATTGACCCTTAGCATCAATTATTTCTTCAGCCGTGTATTTATCTAGTATGTTTTTTGAAGTGCCAACAGCTACAAATTTACCTTCTCTTACAGCAAAACTTTCTGCCTTTTCAAAGTTAGAATTTACGGTATATACGTTAGCGTTAGTAATAATTAGATCTGCGGATTCTTTGGTCGCACATGATATAATTAATAATAAAAAAGGAAATAGTTTTAGTTTTTTCATGAGTAGTTGTAAATTAAGTAAGCGATATACAGAAGAATAAATTGAACTGGTAATCTAATAATGGCCAGTTTTTTTGAACCTATAGCAGGTTTTTCCTTGAATAAATCCCAAATATGTAATGGTAAAAAAAGTAGCATTAAAATAAAAAAACTAATAGCTGCATTTTTTACAATCATGTTTACCAGTAGCCCTAATCCTATAGCTATTTCTATAATACCAGTTATGTAGTTTATAAATAGTTTAGGTAATGGTTTAGGAATAAACCCGTTGAAAAACTTAGGTTTTATAAAATGCATTATCCCAGCAAATAAGAAAAATATTCCAAATATAATTCTCAAGATTAAAATAAAAAAACTCATGACCTAAGGGATTATTTCGTCATTAGTGTATAAGTATTTATCCATTAAATACACTAAACTAGCCATTGAAGCACTTCCTAATTCTAGTTCTCTTTTATTAACTTTATCAAAGGTGTCTGTTGAAGTATGATGATAATCAAAATAACGCTGGCTGTCTGGTCTATAGCCCACTAGTGTAACTTCCTCGTTTTTTAAAGGAGAAATATCTGCGCCACTACCACCTTTTACTAGATCGTGAAGTCCGTAAGGAGCTAATAATTTTTTCCAACTTTTTATAAGTGTTGTGTTTTTTGAATTTGCATCTATTGAAAAACCTCTGGGCGTATGTCCACCAGCATCACTTTCCAAACCTCCTACATGAATCTCGTTATTTTGTTTTGCTACTTTGGCATATTCTTTTGCACCTCTTGTACCATTCTCTTCGTTCATAAAGAAAACAATTCTAAGAGTATTTTTAGGTTTTATATTATTGCTTTTAAATAAATAGGCTACTTCTAAGGATTGTACTACTCCAGTTCCGTCATCATGCGCACCTTCACCTAAATCCCATGAATCTAAATGACCACCAACGACAATTATTTTTTCTGGATGTTCGCTACCTTTAATCTCACCGATAACATTATAAGATGGAGCATCTGGTAAAGTTTTACAGCTTTGTTTAAAGTAAAATTTAAGGTTTGGATTATTCTTCAAGTCCTTACTTAAATTTTCAGCTGCTCTTGAACTTATTGCAGCTGCAGGGATGTATTGCTCTTTAGGAATATCTCCATACCCCATAGAGCCAGTGTGCGGATAATCGTTTATACCGTTAGTCATAGACCTTACGATAACCCCTTTTGCTCCAAATTCACTACAAACTCTAGCACCAGAGAAACGTTGTCCTACGCATCCACCGTAAGCTTTAAATGTATTGATTAATGTTTCATCGAAAGCGCCATTAAAGAAAACAATCTTGTCTTTTAATTTAACACCCATCTTTTTAGCTTCATCTAAACTTTTTACTTCAATAACTTCAGCAGCTAAGCCATTATCAGGTGTAGCTATAGAAAAACCTAAAGCACAAATAGGAACGTTCTTTTGTGTTCCACTTATAGTATAATACGCGTTTTCTTTTTCACCACGAACCCAGTGTGGAACCATAACAGGTTGTAACCAAACAGAGTCAAGGCCTATTTCTTTCATGAGTTTTTCTCCCCATAATACTGCTTTTTCAGCTTCAGGAGATCCAGACAATCTTCCTCCAATATTTTGTGTTAGATCTCTTAACCATTCATAAGATTTCCCTTGTGTTAACGCACTATTAAAGATGTGTTTTATGGCTGTACTATCTTTTTTCTCTTCTGAAGTTAATTCATTTACTGATAAAGAAGGGTTTTTTTGTTGTTCTTTACAAGCTAGTAATACCAGTACAGTACTAACTAGAACGTATATTTTTTTCATATTTAAATTTAAATAAGGTGTCCTTAAAATTACAACTTTTAATTTTCTTTAAAATGAGTTTAAAATATTTACACAAGATTTCTTTTAATGTTTACTTTGCTTTATAATTGATAGGTAGCGATTAAATTCCTTTACAACTTTTGGAGCAAGAACAATTAATCCTATCATATTTGGAACCATCATAGAAAAGACCATAGCATCTGAAAAATCGGTAACTGCGTCTAAAGTGGCTGAGGCACCCACTATTGTAAAAATGCAAAAGATAATTTTATAAATATTACCTGTACTTTTTTTTCTTCCGAAAAGGAAAGTCCATGCCTGATAACCATAATACGACCAAGAAATCATAGAAGAAAAAGCAAATAAAATTACAGCAATAGTTAGCAGGTAAGGAAACCATGAAATTCCACTCTCCAATGCTTTTGAAGTTAAAATAGCACCCTGCTCAAAAGAAACTTCTGTTCCTGCAGTTATTTGACCAGTAATAATTAAAGCTAAAGCTGTCATAGTACAAACAAGAACAGTATCTATAAAAGGTTCTAGTAATGCTACTAAACCTTCGCTAGCAGGATAATTAGTTTTTACCGCTGAATGAGCAATTGATGAAGAACCTATTCCTGCTTCGTTTGAAAAAGCACCACGACGAAACCCTTGTATTAAAACACCAACCATTCCACCAGCAATTCCTTCAGGATTAAAAGCACCGTTAATAATTTGATTAAATGCGTTTGGAATTTGTGTATAATTAATGATCAAAATAATAATCACAGCTGCTACATATACGACAACCATAACTGGGACTATCTTGTCGGTTACGTTTGCTATTTTTTTAATTCCTCCAATGATCACTATTCCTGCTAAGACCGCCATAATTAAACCAAATAACCAACCTTTACCATAGATAAAACTTTGTTCAGCGCCAGTGACATACTCAAATAATTTGAAAGCTTGATTTACTTGAAACATATTTCCTCCTCCAAAAGATCCGCCTACACACATTATAGCAAATAGGATTGATAAAATTTTACCAATCTTAATGAGACCAAGTTCTTTGAATCCTTTTTTTAAGTAATACATTGGTCCTCCATATACCGTTCCGTCGGTGCTAATTTCTCTGTATTTCACTCCAAGTGTACACTCCACAAATTTCGAAGCCATACCCAGAAAACCTGCAATAATCATCCAAAAAGTGGCACCCGCTCCACCAATAGAGAGAGCAATAGCTACCCCAGCAATATTACCAAGTCCAACAGTAGCTGAAAGCGCAGTAGTTAATGCCTGGAAATGAGAAACTTCTCCTTCTCCTTCAATTTTTACTGTTCGTAAAATATCATCTTGCGCTTCTTGTTTTTCGATAATGTCATAAGTTCCTTTAACGACATGTATTGCTTTTGTAAATCCAGTAATATTTATTCCTTTAAAATAAATTGTAAAATAAGAAGCACCACCAATAAGAATGATTAATACCCAAGGAATACTGATAGTTTCTGTAATGGGAATTTGCCATAGAATTGTATCTGTGAACCAACTGGTAGTGTTACGGAATGATTGGTTTATACGTTGGTCTATAGTTTGTTGAGCAAACGAACCAATTGAAGTTAAAAGAACTACTAGTGTAATAAAAGGTTTCATAAGTAATGTCATTAAATTTATAATGACAAAGTTGTTAACTATTAAAAGTTAAGAAAAGGTTACGCACTACTGAATTTTAAAAATGATATGATTAAGTATATGCTTAATCACAAGAAATTGTAGCAGAATCAATGAGATTATTGTCGAAAGCATAGGTGATTAATTGTTCTTTTCCATCAGAACCAGAAATATTAAGTGCTTTTTTGATTTGATAAATATGTGTTTGAAATCCGTCTGTACTAATGTTCATTGCCTCCGCTATTTCAGTATATGATTTCTTAGTACCGCAAAGACCAAGATTGGCTAGAACCTCTTTTTGACGATCTGATAAAATTACTTTTGACGATTCTTCAAGTGTAATGTATTTTTTCTTTTCTTTATTAAGACGAATCTTCAAATGTTTAATAGTATCTAAATGGCTTTCATTTGCGATTTTTAATATTTCAAGTTCTTCTTCTAGGATAGTCTTACTCACTTTTATCTTTACATACTCAGATTGTTGTTCTTCGTTTTCAGCTAAGAGTTTCCAACTATAAAGTAGGATGGTGAATAAAACGATAAATAAAAATTTAAAAGAAAGTGAAGATACAGATCCGATAGTGTTCCAAGTGTTCAAATCCATCCATTCATAAGTGTTTTCAGAAGGGATAATTCGATGTATTACAGCTACTAGAATCAAAATAAACAGAAAGTATGTTGGGAAATACATAAAGCGCATCCCTCGACTATAAAAAGCTTTATTTAACTCTTGTAATAGGGCGAAAGCTACTACTACAGAAATGGGAATATCAATAAGCCATATAACATTATTACTTGTATTATCATTGGGGTTGCTGTAGAATGAAATTAAAAAGACTGAAGCAATCATCATTAATATTCCACCAAAAATTATAAAGACTTCTTTATTCGTAAATCGTTCAATAATACGAATTACGATATTTCGTTTACTATTGTGTTCGATTGAAGGAATCGACATTAAAATGAATAAGGAGTTGAGTAACGAAAATAAGACACCAAGACTTACAATAACTTTATCATAAATAGAAACGCTGAAAAAATCGATTAACATGATGTTTATTAAAGCACCTAAACCCCATGAAAATATAGCCAAAGAAAACCACATGATACCTCTAACTGAAGTAGTATCATCGCGTAGTTTTTCTTTAGTATATACTCGTTGAATTACAAAAGCGGTAATTAAACAAACAATAGCTGTAATATAGTTTGTAATTTCAAATAACATATTTTTGAAGATACGTATTTATTCAAAGAAGCTATCGAATTTCCAAATAATTCCACCAATTACTTGAATACCTTGTGCATTAAAATTAGTAAAAGTTTGGTAATTATTATTTGTAATGTTATTTGCTCTTAAAAATACAGAAAATAAATCGTTTATATGATAACCACCATTTAAATTGATATCAATATAACTACTTAAATCAATAATGGAGTCTATAGTTCCGGCATTGTATAAAGCTCCTTTTCTATTACCAACAAAATATAAATTCGCAGCTGCATACCATTTTTTCTCTTTGTAGTTTGCAAATATATCAGCTTTAAGTTCTGGTAAATTCCATGCATGATCTTGTGTGTCTAAATTATACGAATTGAAAGAAACATTCATCCCTAAATTTAGATGTCTAGAATAATCATAATTAATCTCACCAGAGAAGTTAATAGTTCTAATATTATCGTAAACAATATTAAAAGAATTTCCAAACTCATATTCTTTAAGTGTAAAACCATTAGTATCTGTAGTAGAAAGACCATTAGATTTTGACGGATTTACGATAAATAAAGGCATATTATTTGTAATTGACAAGCCAGCTCTAACGTCGTAGTTTAAATCTCCTGATAAAATACCTCTTAATCCTCCAAAACCGTTAACGACATTATTTGTTTGAATAATTGTGGCTGTAGGAGAAATGTAAGGATTAGAGTTTGATAAACTTCTGTAAGAGTTCGTTTGTAAATCTCCTGTCGCACCTACATATATATTTGCAAATTTAGGGATTATAGGGTAATTGATTTCTATATCTGGATAAGCGAAAAATTGATTTCCACTATTTTCTATATCTAAAGAAAAGTAGGCTTTAGCACCTAATTTAATGTCAAAATTATAAGCTCTAAATAAGTAAGTTGGGTGTACTCCTGCTACAGCAAAACTATAATTAATTTTATCTAGAGTACTGTACGACCTATTAAATCCACCAGCAAGATAATTAATAGAAGTTCCGAGTTCAAGATCATCTAAATTTAAACCAAATCTTCCTAGAGGAAATGAAAATGTACCCTTTAGATTTGCATCAATTTCATCTGATTCAAAACTATCTGCAAAATATCCTATAGAACCTTCAATTTTTTCTAAGCTAGAATCTGGCAAGTCAATTTCTCCATTTATAGCATAATATTTATAGGTTTGAGAATCTTCAATATTACTTAAGGCAGCTTCACTAAAGTCGATATTACTAGGTAAGCCATACCAATTGTATTTGTTTCTAAAGGCATTAAAACCAATTTTCCAGTCAAAGTAACGCATTTCTTGCTTTAAGAATAGGTCCACACTAGCATTATAATAACTACTACTTAAAGGTGTATTTACAACAGGATCGGATGATGCTATAAATTTTATTTTCCCTCCATATTCGTATTCAAATGCACTGTTATTATGAAAATATCCTTCAACAAAAGGAGTCGTATTGTTACCAAAACCTAATGAGATATAATTGTCGAATAAACGCTCCCTATCACCAATATCAATACCTTTTAGAACGCCACTTTTAGGTTTGTATGTTGAGGCTACTGGTATTGATTTTATACCATAATTTAAAGCCTTACGTTTTACGTTATCTGACAGTTTAATTATAGGTTTCTTTTTAATCTTATAGGCATCGGTTACTTTAGGAGCATACGTAGTAATTACCTCTATAACTTCAGTTTTTATTGAATCTTTTGCCTTATTATTTTTAGGTTTATCCTGTGCAATGATTTGTTGACCAACAAATGCAATGAATATTAAGATACTATACTTTTTCATTAATCTTACTTTTGAGAATTTATAGATTCGTTGGTTTTAGCTTCTTTATTTTTAATTTTACTAAGCTCGTTTTTTGCTTCTTCAATCAAATCTTTAAACTGTGTAAAGTTTTTAACAATATTGTCTAGAATATAAGTTGCCTGATAAGCATCCTTTAATGCATAATGATTTTTAGCCATAACGATATAGCTTTTTACACCCCAGTATTTGTATTTTGAATAATTAGCGATTAGGTTTTCAACTTCTTTGTTAGAATCCTCGTAAGCTTCTGCTTCATTTAAAAAGAAGGCTTTATAGTATAAGGTTTCGGCTTTCAATTTTCCAGTAGCTGTATTATCTAAAACAGAATAATATTCTTTGGCACTAACGAAATCATTAGTTTTAATAGCAGATCTAGCAATAATTATACGAGCATCTTCACCAACAACCTGATCAATTTTACCATTACTCAAGACCTTTTCAGCAAACTCAACAGCTTTATTGTACTGCTCATTATTATAATAACCTTTCATAAGATTACTCTGTGCAAAAATTCTATTCTGGTCTAAGTTAGCTTCTTTTTCAAGACGTTCTAAAAGGCGTATACCATTTTTCCAGTCTTCATCTTCTAGGTAAATTTGACTCATTTTCGCTAAAGATTCTTCAGAAAATCGATTCTTCTTTAAATTTATTACATATAGAAAATGAGGAGTAGCTTCCTCTTTCAAACCTTTCTTAAATAGTAGTTTTGCTAAGTAAAAGTTAGCTTTGTTAGCATGTAAACCGTTAGGAAAATTATTTAAATAAGTTTCAAAACCACTGATTGCTTTTTCTGAATCGTTTTCTAAAAATTTATTCTCAGCGGCTTCATATGTTGTATTGTCGATTTCACTATTAGATAAATTCACAAAATCTAATTTCTTAACCCAAGCAGCATATTCATTTACTTTCCCAAGATCTACATATACATTTCGCGCATTGGTAACTGCCTGTCGAGATTCATTAGAATTAGGATATTTAGCAACAACATCTTTAAACTTAGTTAATGCTTTTGTATTTTTTCCTTGTCCATAATACAACAATCCTTGACGTAAAATAACGCTTGGTATATAACTACTTTGAGGCACTTCTTTTAATAATGTGTTGTATACTGTATTAGCTTTACTAATATTGCCTTTAGAAGTATAAGTAGCAGCCAATTCGAACAGGGCATCATCTTTTAAGTTAGAATCTGCGTATGTATTTGTAAGTTCTTTAAGTCCTTTGATTTTAGCCTCACGATTACCAGCTAAACCACTGCTCATTGCTTTTTGATATTGTGCATAATCAGAACCTACTCCGCCTTCGTTGATTACTTTTTCGTAAGCTGTAATTGCTTTTGAATATTGTTTAGTTGCATAGTAAGAATCTCCAAGCCTGTTTGATGCGTCATCATTAAGATCATTATCATCGATTTTTTGATTCAAAAATTCTTGAAAATAACTAGCGGCTCTACTATAATCGTTCTGTTTAAAATAGACATAAGCAATATTATAATTCAAATTCTTAGCTTCTTCAATTCTAGTGTCATTTATAGCTTTAAAAGATAAAAGAGCATCTTTATAATTACCAAGTAAATAGTTTGTTTCACCTAACCAGTAATGAGCTTTATTTTTTACATCAGAATCTTGAGCATCTGTTGCAATTAAGAAATGTGGTAAAGATTTTTTAAGTTTTTGTTCATTGAATAATTGAATCCCTCTATATAAAGAAACTTCATTAGCAAGATTATCATTAATAGGATTCTTATTTATATTAAGATAATCAATAGCCCCTTGGTAATCTTGTTGATGTAAGTATGATGTTACAAGTAGTTCTCCAATTTCTTGTCTATTTGGAGATTGAGGATATTTAGATAAGAAACCTTTTAAAACATCAGGAACACTTTTATATGGATTCCCTTCTTCGTAACTTAATTTTGTATAGTTCAAGTCTGCATCAGCTGCAATAATTGGATCAAAGTCCATTTCACTAGCATTCTTAAAAGCATTTAAGGCTTCGGTCTTTTTATTAGCTTTTAAATAACATTCCCCTAAATGGTAATATGCGTTTTGTGCAGTGCTATTTTGTCCATCAATTATTTTATTGAAATGTGTTATTGCACTTTCATAATCTCCAAGTTTGTAATGAGAATATCCTAAATAATAATAATCAGTATTATTCCATTTTCCTTTTTTTCCTTGATATTGTTCCAAGTAAGGAATAGCTTCTTTGTATTTCCCAGTATTAAAATAACTTTCTCCAATAATCTTACTAATATCAGATTTTTGTTTCTTCTCTGCTGTCGGAAGTATTTTTTCACCAATTTGTATGGCTTTTTCAAATTTACCACCCTTAAAAGCCATGTCTAATAAATAATAGTTAGCCTTTGATTTATAAGTTTCATTATCCGCAAGCTGGCTTAAATTGTCCTCTGCTTCACCAAAATTTTCTTGCTTGTATGAAATATATCCATAGAAATAACGAGCATCAGTTCCGTATCTAGGATCACCTAGTAAAGTAGCAAATTTCTTCTTTGCATCTTTCAAATAATTTGAAACCAATAATGTGTAACCCATTTTGTAATTCAATTCCTTACGCTCTTCTTCGTTTAGTAATTGAGGATTAACTTTAGTATACCATTTCAAAGAATGTGACGCTTTTCTATTGGCAAAATAATAATTACCAACATTTAAAAAAGCTTTCTCCTTTTTGCTACTGTAGGGATGTTTTTTAACAAAATCTAGAACTTTCTCATCTGCATTGGTTTGATTAAGTTTTATAGCACACATAGCCTCGTAAAAATCAGCATCAGTTTTTAGATTATATTTTGAAGTATTATTAGATACTTCTCTAAAAACTCGTTGTGCTCCTGAGTATGCTTTATTATTATATAGTGCTATTCCGTCATGGAATTTAGCGTCTATGTTGGTTTGAATCTCTGTTTTTTGTGACCAACTATTAAATAGTCCGAAAAAACAAAGTGTAATAAAGATGTATCTCATATTAAAATTGCCTTAGTATATATAGGTTACCCAAAAAATAACGTTATTTTTTTTGTTTTGTTTGATTAATAAAGTTCAAAAATAAAAAAAGTGGTTTAAACGAAGAATAAATAATAGATTTGTAAAAATAAACTTTTATGGCAGAACCAATTTTGCATCTTGAAAATGCTGATATTTATCAACGTGATAACCTTGTTTTATCTAAAATAAACTTTACCTTGAACAAAGGTGACTTTTATTATTTAATTGGAAAAACAGGAAGTGGAAAAAGTAGTCTGCTTAAAACACTTTACGGTGATTTACGCTTACAAAGAGGCTTAGGAAGTATCGTTGGTTTTGATTTAAAAAAAATGAAGGAAAAAGATATTCCCTATTTGAGAAGAAAATTAGGAATAGTTTTTCAAGACTTCAAATTACTTAATGATAGAAATGTTTTTGATAATTTAGAGTTTGTGCTAAAAGCTACAGGTTGGAAAGACAAGAATGAGCGTAAAGATAAAATTTACGAGGTGCTTAATAAAGTGGGAATGAAGGAGAAATATTACAAAAAAACATTCGAATTATCTGGAGGAGAGCAACAAAGAGTAGCTATCGCAAGAGCATTATTGAATGATCCAGAATTAATTCTTGCAGATGAGCCAACAGGAAATCTCGATCCAAGAACTTCATTGGAAGTAATGGAATTATTAAATGAAATTCATAAAAGTGGCAAAACAATTTTTATGGCAACTCATGATTATCAGTTAATTGTGAAGTTTAAGCAGAAAACTGTAAAATGTGAAGGAGGTAATTTATTTGAAGTAGTGCAACAACAAACGCAGCCTATGCAAGAGCAAAAAATAAATCCTAATTCATAGCATTTGACAAGAAAGCGAGTTTTTGTAGCGGTAACAAATGACATCTCAACAGATCAGCGAGTACACAAGGTATGTTCTTATTTGTTAGAAAAAGGTTTTGAGGTATTTGTATACGGAAGAGCATTACCGAATACAATAGCTGTGGATAGATCCTATAAAATAAAAAGAGTAAAGCATTTTTTCAATCATAATTTCTTGTTTTATGCTGAGTATAATATTCGGCTTTTTTTATTTTTATTGTTTAAGAAGTACGATTACATCCTATCAAATGACTTAGATACTTTGCCAGCTTGTTTTTTTGCAAGTAGGATTTATAATAAGAGCAATCTAATTTACGATAGTCATGAGTTGTTTTCTGAAGGCCCAGAGTTACAAGGACGAACATTTGTACAAGGATTCTGGAGGAGTTTAGAACGTTTTTTCCTGCCAAGAGTTAAAAAATCCTATACTGTAAGTTCTTCTATTGTTGAATTCTATCATAATAAACATAAGAATAATATGGGCTTAATTCGTAATTTGCCTATTCTCAAAAGAGTTATTGATGTAGATGAAGTCTCTTTTCCAACAAGAAATAAAGTGATTTTATACCAGGGAGTTTTAAACCCTGGGAGAGGCATAAAACCTATGATAAAAGCATTACACTATCTAAATAATGTAGACTTGGTAATTATCGGTTACGGTAAAGTAGAGCAGGAGCTAAAAACGTATGTTGCTGAAGAAAAAATGAGTGAAAGAGTACATTTTTTGGGTAGAATAGCACATGAAAAACTACCTAACTATACATTAAAAGCTGATATAGGTATGGTTTTAGAAGAACCTCTTGGAAAGAGTTTTGAATTTTCGTTACCTAATAAGTTATTTGATTATATCCATGCTGAATTGCCCTTAATTTCTGGAGATTTACCAGAGATTAATAAGATTGTTAAAAATTACGAAGTAGGAATAGCAGTAGAAAGTTATGAGCCTAAAAGTATCGCTGAAGCAATTGAAAATTTATTGAATGACAGTAATTTATACACTAAAATTAAGGAAAATCAAAAAAAAGTAAAAGAAGAGCTTTGTTGGGAAAAAGAACAACTTAAATTAGATAATTACTTCATAAATTAAAAAATATTAGACCCAGAGTTTCCATAATAATTCCTTCGTATAATAATTTAGAAGCATTGAAAGAATGTTTGCTAAGTATACAAGAACAAACCTATTCAAACTATGAGGTATGGGTTATTGATGGAGGTTCTGTTGATGGAACAAAAGCATTTCTAAAAACAGTAACTGGAAAAGTTTACTTTATTTCAGAAAAAGATAGCGGAATATACGACGCAATGAATAAAGGTGTAAATAAAGGTAAAGGAAAATGGTTTTTATTTTTAGGTACAGATGATAAGTTGTTTGATAATAAAGTGTTAGAAACGGTTTTCGGTCAGTCAGAATATGAAAAAAAATCGTTGATCATAGGAAACGTGGTCTATAGTTCTTCACAACAAAATAAAGAATCAATGTTCTTCAATTCTAGTTTCTCGAGAAAATTATGGATTAAGAACACGGTTCACCACCAGTCCGTCTTTTATCGGAATACTATTTTTAAATACCGAAAATATAATTTGAATTATAAAGTATTATCAGATTATAGTTTAAACCTTTTTTTATATAAAGATAAAATTCCCCATATAAAACTTAAGAATACAATAGCAGTTTGCGCTCCTGGCGGAGTTTCAAAGCAATATAATTGGGATTTATATAGAGAAGAAGCTTTATTGAAGATAGAAGCATCTAATATAATATTCTCTCCTTTTTTTTACTTATTAAGTAGTTTGAAATTTTTGATTAGAAAGATCTATAAATAAAAACCCGCTTCTGAGTAGAAGCGGGAAATTGCTATGAAAAACTATGAAAAAGAAACTTTTAATACGTCTCTTTATATAAAGACGAGAAATTATCGAATTACTTACACTTATTTCGAATAATTTAACATTTTAAACTTTTTTTAACATCCAAACATCACAACTTGAATGCCCAGAATTTCCTAAAGGAGAATCTAATTGTTTAAAGCCCGATTCCTTGTACATTGATATGGCTTTCGAGAAATCAGGTAGGCTTTCGAGATAAATATATTCATAGTTTAATTCCTTTGCGGAATTCATGGTTCTTATCATTAACTCTTTCCCTATTCCTTTACCTCTAGCTTCGTGAGAGATATAAAACTTTACAAGTTCAGCATAATTTGAAGCAAGTCCTTCAGTAGGGTATAAGCCACAACATCCTACAGGTTCATTATTTAATTCAGCGACCCATAGTACTGAATTAGATTCAGAGAACAATTCGAATAAATGATCTGTTGAACTATCTTCATAAACAGTACCCGTTCTGGGAGCATCAAATTCTTCGATCACATTTCTAATCATTGTAGCCAGAAATGGGTTGTCTTTTGATTTTACTTTTCGATAAATTAAATTCACGACTGTATTTTTTAAACTAAGATAAAAACAAAAAAAGCAATCTCAATTGAGATTGCCTTTTTTATACCATCTAAAATTTTAGAATTAAAATTCTAAACTAGCGTTATTTGTTTTAACAGCGTCAGCAGAAGCTGATAAATGCTCTTTTTCAGCATCGCTTAAGTTAATTTCAACAATTTTTTCAATACCATTTCTTCCTAATACAACAGGAACTCCTATGCATAAGTCAGATAAACCATATTCACCATCTAACAATGCAGAACAAGGATATATTTTCTTTTGATCGCAAGCAATTGCTTGAACCAGACCTGAAACAGCAGCACCTGGTGCGTACCAAGCTGAAGTTCCTAATAAACCAGTTAAAGTAGCTCCACCAACCTTAGTATCTTGTTTTACCTGCTCTAATCTTTCTTCTGATAAAAATTCAGAAACAGGTACAGAGTTACGAGTAGCT
>JAHDDQ010000185.1 GCA_020629275.1 Tenacibaculum sp.
TGACGATGGGTGTTTCTGAAATGTTAAGCATTAATATTTTAGACCATCTGGAAGAAATGGAAAAAGTGTAAAGCTATGAGCAGAGGTTCACGGCTTAGAGGTAGTAGTTGCAGTTTTGTAGGTACGGAAAGCTGATCCATAGGATTGTAACGAAGTGGAACAACGGATGACTCGACCTGATAAGGGAAGCCCCAAAGGAATATAAATAAAATAAAAAATCTAGAAAACGGATTTTAGATAGTATCAATCAACTCATCATCAACGATAGCTTCTAGGTTTACCATGTGTCAATCTTAAAAGTAAAAGAAGTAGATATAAATTTAGCTTTAGGATACCTCCTTTAATCTGCATTATCAGACAAATGAAAAGTCTATATATTTCAATTCAAAACAAAAGTGATTTTTTGATGATAACAGAACTTAGAATAAAGCCTTCCTCTCCCAAAATTCTGGTATAGAAGTACCAAGTAGTATCGTACTTCCTGTTTTTATGAAAATAGAATAATGGTATGGGACGGAAAATAGATTATCGTATCTCCATAAAAAAAGTATCATATTTTTCATATATTTGGTTTATTAACTGGATTGATTTAAACCGTTGTTAACTTACTATGAGCTAATGAAAAGACGAGAAACTAGACTAAACATAATAAACTTGTTTCTAAAAATAGATTATCTCTCGCTTCTTGAATATTCAGGAGGCCTCTTTTCCATATATTACTACCCATTCTTGTATTGTTGTGGTATACTGAATTATACAAGAGGTTTACATTATTAAGTTATTAATAAAACAAACAGAACAACCATGAAAAACAAACTTTATGCCCTCATTATCGGAATAGATGATTATAAGACATGTCCATTATCTGGCTGCGTCAATGATGCTAAAAGAATAGAAAGTTACATCAATAGCCCTATTGTTACTAACCAATATAATACTGAGGTATTGTGTTTGCATAATGAAGTCGCTAAAAGAACTTCTATTATTAGTACAATAGAATCACATTTGGGACAAGCTGAAGAAGGTGATGTGGCATTTTTATACTTTTCAGGGCATGGCGCACAAGAGTTAGCCGATACTCAGTTATGGCACGAAGAAAGTGATAAAAAATTAGAAGGATTAGTCTGTCACGATTCTTTAGAAACAGACATCCTACTTGCCGATAAAGAATTACGTTTTTTAATACACCAACTAGCACAAAATAATCCTCATATTGTTACAGTTTTCGATTGTTGTCATAGTGGTGAAAACACAAGAGGGATTAAAGAAGAGGAGATCGTATTTACTAAACGTCAACTTGTGTATTCCAAAATGAGTGCAGCTTTTCCTAAGAGAAGATGGGAGGATTTCTGTTTTAATAGAGATATAGACCAAACTATATTAACGACTAAAACCTTCAATGAAGTTATACCACAAGGTAATCATATCCAATTGGCGGCATGCCAAAGCGATGAATCTGCATATGAGACCTACCTTAATAATTGGGGTAAGGGAGGTGTCTTTACCTATACACTATTACAGGTATTGGAACGATCAAAAGGTCAAGTATCCTACTATGATTTAAAAAGTAGAATCCAGCTTTATATCAAAAATCAATTCAACCAGCGTCCGACGATCTATGTTCGAGGAAATGATAGTGGAGAAATTTACAAACAGTTTTTGGGTAAAGAAAAGGGCAGTCAGCCAATGTATGGCAATGTAGTATACAATAGTACCAGTTCTGTTTGGATGATGGATTTAGGGGCAATGCACGGTATTTCTAAAAAAGTAAATGAGGTTAGTATTGTTGATTCTTTGGGAGGCACTTATACAGGATATGTTAATAAAGTCAATTCCACAGATACTTCACTTATTATTGATCAAAACTTAGATAAAAAAGAATCTTATCAAGCTTATCTCAAAACCTATAAATCTGCGCCAATTAGTATTTATATCAATGGAGATAAATATGCAAAAGAGGCAAAGTATAAACTTGTAGAACTTATAGAGTTAAAGGGAACAAATATCAATTTAGCACAGGAAGAAAAACTTGCAGACTATGTAGTGCAGCTAGACAAATGGAACTATACTATTACTTTAGTAAATGACCCATATCGTCCATTAGTTTTACCACAAAGAACAGATAGTAAAGATGCAGCTTATAATGTATTCAAAGAATTACACCATATATCTGAATGGGAATTTGTTAAACAATTACATAATACAGACGCTGAGAGTCGACTAAATGCCAATGCGATCAAAATAGAATTTTTTGATGCCTTGTCCAATGAAGCTATTGTTATAGATAATGATCAAGTGGATGTGAATATAAATAAGGACGAGTCTAAAAATGAAATAAAAATAAAGTTAACGAATACGTCAGGTCAACGACTTCATGTTGCAGCATTGTATCTAGGTGTTAATTTTAATGTGCATCCGAAATTACTTGAAACAACCGTTCAGTTACTTGAACCCAATGGTGAAACTTGGTTGACAGTTGGTAATTCAGATAATAGTATTCGTTACTTTTTAGATGAATGGAAGCGTTTATTTAACTGGAAAAAAAGTACTTTATTCTTTAAATTTATAATAAGTACTCAGGAATTTGATGTGATAAATTTAGAGTTAAAAGGTTTACCTAGTCCAGCTAAATTATTAATTTCAAATCGAGGTAAAAAATCTATAATCTTCGATGAAAACAATGAAAAGTCAGCAAATGGTGAAAGGTGGACAACGCGACAAATTGAATTTAATATTCAAAATGCCAATTGTAATAAAATCTACCTTGAGGATCTAGAGAGGTATATGCAAACGGACGCAGCTCCATATCTGAACGGATTATACTTTAAGAATACAGATGGTTTTTCAAATGATGCAGTCTTCAAAGATGATATAATTGTCATTGATAATAGAGATATTGAAGAAAAGGGGGTAAAAGAAGTTGTTGTTAATATCGCCAATTGGGTAAGCAGAACATTACGACATAGAAGGTACAAAAAGAGATTAGAAGAATTCCCTGATAGTATAAAAGTTGTTTCGGAAGGGGATTCTTGGTTTCAGTATCCGCATCCAAAAGTATTAGATATAATAGATCATCTTTCAAACCACTGTGCTATACGTAGTGTTGGAGCCGCAGGAGATGAAGTTATTAACTACTATAAAGAACAAGAATACTTAAAAGCAGTACGAAGAGAACAGCCTGATTTTTTTCTTATCAGTGGTGGTGGAAATGATATATTAGGACCTGAATTTGAAGGTTTTTTACGAGATGATTTACGAGATGATTTAAAAATAGAATCTAAAGATGATCTAGTTTCTTTTATGAATGCTGCTTTTTTTACGAAGTTGGATAAGGTCATCGAAACATATCAAAAAATATACGATAGTATTTTTAAGGAATTTCCTGACTTACAGATTCTAATACATGGTTATGATTATATTATTCCGCTAGATCAAACAAATAAAGGTTGGCTTGGAAGATATATGATTAAAAAAAATATGACTATTCAAGAAAATCGTCGAAAGTTGATAAAGTATCTACTTGTCGAATTCAATGACCGAATGGAAACCTTAGCTAACCAATATGATCATGTACATTACATAGATGTTAGAGAATCAGTAAAGGATGATCGATGGTATGATGAAATTCATCCCGATAGTGAGGGCTTTGAGATCGTGGCGAATAAATTTCTTGATAAAATAAAAGAGTTACAACCCTTTTCAGTTAATCCAGAAAAAGGCAAATCAGAAAATCCTTTACCCGTTAACACTAAATCACTTATGACAGAACCAATAAACCCAAAAGAAGTATACGAATACGACCAGTTAATTAACGACTTGGAAGCTAAACAAGCATTAGAAAAAGGTGTGAGTTCTAGAAGTATACCTCAAGCAAGAGGAATGCAAGACTTACAAAATCAATTTGTTGTCTTTAGTGTTCCTGAAGATAAAACTAAAGGTGGAATATTAGATTTAGGTGATGCAATACCTAGTAAAAAAGGAAGTAATGAGTTGCCTGATGCGCTAGTTCGATTAGAAATGCTTGGGTTTAATATAGGAACAGAAGAAAATATTAAACCTAATACAACTGCTACTATGCGTCTTGTTGTTGGACAACAAGACGCTTTAGACAATCAACTCGAACCTCTTTTCTGGGTCATACAAGCAGGACTCAATTTATTTAATAAAGAAGAAGGCCGACCTGCAGGCTTTAAAGAATTATCAACAGACTTAGATAAAGCTTTTAATAAACGATACATCGAAATTCCCAATGGAGTAGGTTATTTAACATTTGATGTTGTTAAACACGAAACACCAAAATGGTGGCAAAAAGTCTTTAAATTCCTAGGAAGTGGAGTAGGGCAAAACCTGATTTCTGTGATCGGCTTACCTGCGATTACCAACACTGCCTTAAATGCGGTTCGAGGCTTATTTAATGAAATCAAAGAGAATAATGCAAAACCACTTTTTAAGAGTAGAGGTTTAAAACTTGCTTTAACTCAGTTCGGTAAGGATAAAATTACTGGAGGCTCATCTACACTTAGAGTAGGAACGCTTAACGAAGGTATTTTTATTATGATCCGTGGTAGGGACTACGAATTTTTCAAAAAGATACCTGCAAAATATGATATGACACACAATATGCTAGTACCGCATACCTATACACCTGATGACTATTTTAAGACTGGCAAACCCAATCCTTTTGATAATAAGACATTTGCTTTGTTTAGAATAAGAACGAAGGAAGTGAATTTGAAAGAGAACTATCTTTATTTTTCTTAAAATGAAATTTTTCAAAAATAGATATGGATAACAAACCTTTTATCTTTTTTGCATTTGCAAATACTGTAGATAGATATTTACCCAATCTTAAAAAAGAGGAACAAGGAATACTAGAACTTTGTACACGTTTAAAGCATGTTTCTGGAGTAATTGATTTTGAGTATCGATCACAAACAACAGCAAAAGATTTTTTTAATATAATCAGTCAGACAGCTAATAAAATTACTATTCTACATTATAGTGGTCATGCAGGAAGTGAAATGTTTGATCTAGATGATGAAGCATATGGAATTGACCAGCTATGTAATTTAATAAGTGGGCTTCCTAATTTGAAATTAGTTTTTTTAAATGGATGCTCTACAGGAGAAATGGTTGACTTATTATTAGAAAAGGGAGTTAAAGCAGTGATAGCAACATCTGAAAATATTAATGACAATAAAGCTTGCCACTTTAGTTTACGATTTTATGAAACCTTATCAATAGAAGGTAAATCACTAAGAAAAGCATTTAGTGACGCAGTTTCTACATTAAAAAATACTTCACTAAAAAATGAAGATGTATTTATATCTCGAAGTATAATCATTGATGAAACAAAACTCAATCAAGGTCAAATTCCATGGGGTTTATATTATAGGGAAGTAGATAAATCAATACTAAATGAGCCTATGATCGGAAATACTATAAATACTATAGATGGAATAAAAAAAGAACTTCGAAGACTTTTAGTTCAACAAAACACTCAAACCGCTCTTGAATTATTGATTGAAAAACTAGATGAAAATTCTTCACATATGACTACTGCTTACCTTCGACTTGCTAATCTAAATAGTTTAGAAAGAGATATTGCTGTGGGTATCGCAACTAATATCCCTCAACAAAGAGCACAAATAAATCATGCTTTAGATTATATTATAAATAATCTTACAGAAGAAGATTTAAAATAAAAATATACCCAATAGGCTCAAGAGCTGAGCAAATTCTACTATTTCTCTTCCTAATTTAGAAATACCAGTATAGTAGTCGGAGTCAAGTTGGTTAGCGTTTAGCTTTCTTCTTAGAGCAGCTCCTGTACCTTTACAGTCTATAATGATATTTTCAATATCTTCAGTCAGTTCAATATTTGACAGGTTGCTGTCCATGTGTTTGTGGATGGCGTATAATAAATCAACTGTCCTTAGAATTACCTCATTTTCAACCTCGTCTGGGTCAACCAATTTTAGGAGTTTTCCTAATGCTAATAGAAAATCATTTACATCAGAGGATTGCTTATGGTCAATCTCATTGGTAAATTCTTGTATATTGGCAGCAGATATATCCATAGGCTCAATTCATGGATTCAGTCTTCGAAAGGTTGATAATTTTATTTACTTCAAATAGGACTTTTTCTATGGTTATTTTGAGTTTAGGGATTTGGTTAGAAACTAAAATTTGGTAAATCCTATGGCTATCTGACTTTTTATGAATTGTTTGAGCGATTAATTTTTTAGTTTCCGTCAACTCTTTTTGAAGTTTTGAGACATGTCGATAGAAAGGAGTATGAGAATTATCGGAATCCAATAGACAGCACAATATTTCTTTTAAA
>JAHDDQ010000186.1 GCA_020629275.1 Tenacibaculum sp.
GCAATTGGGGTAACATAAAAGGATTAAATTAATCAACCAAATAAATCTAAAAACTTTCTATAACTTCTTTAAGAAGTTGGGGTATTCAAAAATGAAAAAAACAAAAACTTTGAAATAAATGTACTTTATGTATTGTATTTAAAGCTTTTAATTTCTACTCTTAACTACACTTCAAAGGTACAAGAACTCTTCTTTGTTTTCTTCAGCATTCGTTATAAAGCTTTTTACTTTAGATAAATGGTAGTAGAATATCGATGAACGGATTAATAAAAGTATGGAATGCAAGCTAAATCACATAAATGGTTACTTTACATGTATAAACGGTATTTTAAAGTAAATTTAATCTCTTCATCAATTCCGAACGATTGGATCTGCTTACTGGTATTACATCTTTAGCAATTAATACGCTATTATCTTCGATATCAATTATTCTTTTCAAATTTATGATATATGAGCGATGTACTTTTAGAAATAAATCTTTTGGTAGTTTTTCTTCAATTTTTTTAAGTGTAGAATGCACTGTATAATTCTTAGTATCTGTTTTAATCTGAATGTAATCACCTTTAGCTTCAATCAGATAAATACTTAATATTTCAATCTTTATTAGCCTTCTATCAATATTTACATACAATTGTAAATCTTCATTTTTCTGTTCTGTTTCATTTACAGACGAAATATTAGTAGTATCTTCTTGAGTTGAAACTTCATATCTATTTGCTTTCTCTATGGCTTTTTGAAATCTAGGTAAAGCTATTGGTTTAACTAAATAATCAACAATACACTCATATTCAAATGCTTCTATAGCAAAATTCTTATCAGAAGAGGTTAATATAATTCTTGGTGGATTTTTGATCGTTTGTATAAAATCGAAACCAGTAAATCCTGGCATATGTATATCTAAGAAAATCAAATCTACTGTATTTTGATTTAAGTACTTTATGGCCTGAATAGCATCTGAAAATTGTTCTAATATATTTAACTTTTCAGTTTTACAAAGTTGTTCTACTACGGCTCTGGCTGTAGCTTCATCATCTATAATAATACAGTTCATGAGTTTGGTCTCTTATAATTTATCTAGAAAATTTGACATTGAATTTAATACTTTGAGAAATTCATTATGTGTTGAGACTTGGCCGGAGTTTAATTCTCTTTCATATTGTTCTGCCAACACATACGATTCTTCCATGCCTAAAATACTAATTTTATGTTTAATTTTATGAACGATTTGTGCTGATTCTTTAAAATCTTTATTTTCTATAGTTTTTTGGTAATAGGCTACTTCTGTTGGAAACTCCGACTTTAAAATAGATAACATCTTATCTTCAAATTCTTTATCGCCTCCAGATAATTCATGAATATAATTTAAATTAGGTTGTAATGACATGTTATTTTATTTTTTGAATTCAATGAAAAATGTAGTGCCAACTCCTTCTGTGCTTTCTAGCCATATTTTTCCATCGTAAATATCTATAATTTTTTTAACAATAGATAACCCGATACCTGTAGAGTTTTTATGATTTCCTAATGACTCGAAAACTTCAAAAATCTTCTTATGATATTCTTTGGCTATACCAATACCATTGTCACTTACGCTAAACACATACGACTTTCTCTTTTCCTTGCAGGAAACTTCTATTATTCCTTCTTCTTTGTCTATATAATTAACAGCATTACTCATTAAATTTTGAAATAATTGCTGAATTCTTACTTTGTCTGCCTTTATTTTTGGTAAACTCTTGCTTATTACTACATCTATATGTTTGGGAATGAATATTAGCTTTTTTACGCTTTTTATAACCTGATAAGTGTCTATTAATTCAACTGCAGACGGATCATAATTAATACTTGAGTAGCTCAAAATATCATTAATCAAGCGTTCCATTTTTTCAACAGTATCATGTATCAGATCAATATTTTTAATTCCTCCTTTATCTAGAACACTTTCATAATCCTCTCTCAACCAACTAGTTAATGCAGATATACTACGTAAAGGTGATTTTAAATCATGAGAAACAATATGTGCATACTCTTCTAGTTCTTCGTTACGTTGCTCTAATGCTTTCAATAAACCTTCTCTCTGAACTTCTAATGTCTTAATATTCGTAATATCTAAAATAATACCAATTTGTCCAACGACATCTCCTTTTAAGTTATAATTAGGAGCACCACTTACTAACCAATATTTTTCTTCATTATTCTTATTCGTAAATTTGAATTCATAAGAAGTATCACTTATATCATCACCATTTTTTAATTTTCGCTTGATAAAATCTTTGATATCTCCTTTCCTAAAAAATAGATCTGCTTTCTTTCCTAAAATTTCTTTCTTAGAAAATTGCGTTTTCTCCATGAAACTGTCATTAACCGACAAAACTGTACCACTATTATCTAATTCTACTAAGCCTAGATTAAGATTTGCAATAATATCGCTGTATTTTCGCTTTTGAGATTCTAAACTTTTTCTATAGTTTCTCGATAAAGTAACGTCCTTATACGTCCATAAATGTCCTCGATAACCTTCATTTTGAGAAATCGGAATATAATCTCGCTCTAAAATCCTACCATCTTTCATTTTAATTTCATCACCTAAAACAACTTCTTTACCTCTTATAAGCTCTTTTATTCTTGTAATGAATTCATCTGGATGTTCTAATGATAATTTAGATTGCTCTACAAGTGTTAAACAGTTTTTATCTTTTAGTAACTCTAAGTTAGCTTTGATGGAAAATAAATCGCAAAATTTTCTATTCGTTAGGATAATTTTTCCATTTTCATCTTCTAATAATACTCCACTATCTAAATTTAATATCAAAGAAGATAATCTATTTTCAGATTCTATAAGTTGCTCTTTAGCTAATCTTTCGTTTGTTACGTCTTCAATCGTTGCTACCTGAAATTTAATATTCCCTTCAATATCTCTAACAGCACTAACTGTAGTCTTTGCCCACAGTATATCTCCGTCTTTTTTGATGTAACGTTTCTCTAAACTGAATGAATCTATTTCTCCACTTTCTAAACGTTCTCTGTGTATTTTTGAAATCCCTTTATCTTCAGGGTGTGTTATATCTTGCACTAACATTTTTTTGAATTCATCTACGGTATATCCTAACATTTCGCAAAGTGAATTATTAGCATAAAGTAAACCTCTATTTTTTCCTTTGGATAAGGATATTCCTAAAGGTGAATGATCAAAAATGATATTTAATTGTCTTCGCTGTTCTTTAATAAGATCTTGAGAAGCTATTTCTTGAGTTATATCTCTAGCAATTCCTTGTGCAGCTATCGGGACTTCTTTTTTATTGTAAATTAAGCTACAGTTAACTTCGACTATTTTTACAGATTTATCTTTAGATATTATTCTTGAACGATATTTGGTGTATGAACCCTTATCTATTAATGTAGTAAATGCTTTTGCTGTGTATTCGTAATCCTCTGGATGTACAAGCTTCATTAAATTTAGAGGTTCTTCTTTAGTGTTTTCATAACCAAAGACATGAAAGGCAGCATCGTTCATCTTAATCACATTTCCCATTAAATCAATAATAACAAATGCGTCATTTAAGTTCTCAAATAATCCTTTTAGTTCTGATTTTTTTTGAGTTACAAGATCTTGTAAGTTTTCATTAGCGTCTTTTAATTGTTCTGCAACATTATAAAGCTCTAATGATTTTTCCTCTAATATGGACTCTGCCTGTTTTCTTGCTTTTTTTTCTCTCTCTAGTGCTCTCTTAAGAATTTGTATTTCATTATTACTCATAAATCTTATTGATTATGAACCTAACTTCAGTACCTTTTTCATTAAGCAGTTCATAACTAATCGTTGCCTTACTTTCATAATGGTCAAAGGTTTTTTCTATCAAACCATGAGCAAAACTATACAGCGATCTCTCAGATTTATAAATCATTTGAATACTATCATTTGTTTCTTCAACAACATCAAAAGTCGGTAATTCTGCGTTAGGGTAAATCTTTCTAACATGAACATGAATATGACTTTCTACTGAAGATAGTAAACTGATTGGAGAGCTGTATTGTTTGAAAATATCAGAATGTGATGAGGCTAATGTATTGAAGAAGTATTTTCCATACTCATAAAGTAATGTATTTACTGGTAGGTCTACTTTTTTACTTAGATTAGTAATTAAAGATACCATTTCTACAAAATCATAAGTCCCAACAGAAGTATAAACTCCCTGAGATTGTAGGTCTGAATTTTCAATGATATAATCAACCGTTTCAAGCCCAAAAGCGCTTTCAACCATATCAAGAAACCCAGTAAAAACCATTCCTTTCATTCGATTACTTTTTACTTAAACTGAAATTAATTCGTTAACACTCCAGTAAGATAATACTTTTATTAATTTATTCTTGTAATCTTCGTACTTTAATGGTTTAACCATGTAACCTGCAATTCCAATTTTATAGCATTCTAACATGTCTTTGTAGTTGTTAGATGTAGTAAGAATAACTGTGGGTATGTATTTCAAGGCCTCGCCATTCTTAAGAATTTTCAAAAATTCAATTCCATTAACTTTCGGCATATTTAAATCTAATAAAATTAAGCTTGGTAACGCTTCTTTATTCGACAAAATATTTAATGCGTCTTCACCGTTGTTTGCCTCGATAATCTCATGTTCAGAATCTATCTTAGTTAAGATTCTATTAAACTTCATGATTTCTATTTGATCATCCTCTATCAACAAGATTGTTAATTTCTTTTGCATTTTATATTGTTTATGTAAACTTCGTACGCAATATACCCTATAATAATGGCTCACTCATTTTCTTTAGCCTAAAAAATAGTTATAGCCCGTTAAGATGTCGAAAAGTGTAGACGAATTGCAATGTCTGTCACGTAAACATATGTTAATTTTCTCAAATTATCTTTATAAAACATTGGTAATAGCGATCGAGAGTTGATCCTTGATTATGGATAAAGAGTATAAAGTTTATTACCTCAACGTTAACTTTTAATCAATTAAGAAGAATAACATTGAACTAATAATTTTAAGTCACTTGTTTTTACATTATTTTAGCATCTTATATTATACTTAAATGACTAAAATATTACGCCCAATAATGTTTGTGGGTACGGGTTCAGATGTTGGAAAGAGTATTATTGTAACAGGTTTGTGCCGTATATTTAACAAATTAGGTTACTCACCTGCTCCTTTCAAAGCACAAAACATGTCTTTAAATAGTTATGTAACGAAAAATGGTTTGGAGATTGGAAGAGCTCAGGCTGTTCAAGCCGAGGCTGCAAGAATAGATTGTTCTACAGAAATGAATCCTGTACTTCTAAAACCTTCAGGAGCTAATAAATCACAAGTAATTTTACATGGAAAACCAGTAGGTAACCAAACTGCTCGTTCTTATTTTTTAGGAAATGATAAAAAACACTTATTTCAGGAAGTTAAAAAAGCATTTAAAAAATTACAGAAGCAGTATAATCCAATTATTTTAGAAGGAGCTGGTAGCATTAGCGAATTAAATTTAAAACATCGTGATATCGTAAATATGCGTATGGCAAAGTTTGCCAATGCTGATGTTTATTTAATTGCTGATATAGACAGAGGCGGTGTATTTGCAAGTGTATATGGAAGCATTGCTTTGCTTGATGAAGATGAACGAAAACTAGTAAAAGGTATTATTATTAATAAATTTCGAGGTGATATCACATTATTTGAAGAAGGTAGAAAAATGCTAGAATCTCTTACAAATATTCCTGTATTGGGTGTAGTTCCTTTTGCAAAGGATATTTATATTGAAGATGAGGATTCTTTAGGGTTAGAAAAAAAGCAGCAAACTACAAAAAACAATACTGTAAATATTGCGGTTATATTACTCCCTTATATTTCAAATTTCACAGACTTTAATAGGCTAGAAAAAGATGAAAATGTACATCTTTTTTATACAAGAAATCCGGAAGATCTGGAGAAAGCAGATATTATCATTATTCCTGGAAGTAAGAACACTATTGCTGATATGCAATTTTTAAGAACTTCTAAATTAGCAAAAGCCATTTTAAAAGCTCATGAACAAGAAACGTTTGTTATTGGTATTTGTGGTGGTTATCAAATGTTAGGGAAATCCATTTCAGATCCTAATCATGTAGAAAACGATATTTCAAAAATTCCTGGTTTAGGTATTATTCCCGCACATACAATTTTAGCTACTGAAAAAACAACTAAACAATGTAGTTTTCAGTTTAAGGATTATTCAGAAAGCTGTAAAGGTTACGAAATTCATATGGGCGAAACAATTGTGCCGAAAAATAAGCATCTAA
>JAHDDQ010000187.1 GCA_020629275.1 Tenacibaculum sp.
CAGAATTACTCGAGCATTATCCACCAGAAACACCTTTGGCCGTGTTATACAGAGTTAGTTGGAAAGATGAACAAGTTTGGACAGGTGAATTAACCGATTTAGCTAACATCATTAAAGAGAATAAATTAACAAGAACAGTGTTGATAGTAGTTGGAGAGGCAGTAGGTGCCAGGAAAAATAGATCTTGGTTATACGATGACAATTGGAATCATATTTTTAGAAAGAAAGAAAAAATGAAATTAAACTAATCTTCTTGTTTAAAGTTTCATACTATGATTTTAGTTTTTGGAGGCACAACAGAAGGGAAAAAAGTAGCTAAAATTTTAGAAGGTCAAAATTTAGCATATACCTATACGACTAAAACGAAAATAAATTTTGAAGGCAAAGGAAATTATATTCACGGAACTATGGAGTCCAGAGATATAGAAAGTTTTTGCGAACAAAATAAAGTAACTTATATTGTAAATGCTGCACATCCATTTGCTGAGAATTTACATGCCAATATTATTGAAGCGAATATATCAATTCCAAAAATTCGTTTTGAACGATCTTTTCTAGAAAGAACAAAAGATCCATTAGTTACTTATGTAGATAACTTTAAAGAAGCAAATTTAAAATTAGGAGAAAATAATTATAAGAGTTTGTTGGCTTTGTCTGGAGTTCAAACTATTGAAAAGTTGCAGTTGTTTTGGCAGAAGAATACAACATGGTTTCGTATTTTAGACAGAGATGAATCAAGATTGGTAGCACTTAAAGCTAATTTTCCAGAAGAGAATTTAGTATATGGTTTTCCGCAGGAAGTAGCAGAAGAAATTAAACTATTTAAAAAATATAACCCAGATGTTATATTGACTAAAGAAAGCGGTATTAACGGGAAGTTACAGCAAAAGATAGAAGCAGCCTTAGCAACTAAAAAACCAATAATTGTCATTCGTAAACCGTTACTTTCAAAAAGTTATATTTGTGTAAATACTGAAACAGAATTGTTAAAAATTATATAGACTTTAATAAATTTTAAATTATTTAAACTAGCAATACTTGTTATTATGTTAAGGAGCTTGTTTTTAGTTGTCATATTAGTATTCATAGTTAGTTGTAAAACAAAGTTCGATAAGAAAAAATGGCTAATTAAGAATGGAGATGAATACGTTTACAGAGATAAAATGTTAACTGATTTACTAAATAAAAACAAATTAGAAGGAGCTACATTTGAACATATAATAGAACTACTAGGAAATCCAGATGATGAATGTAATTTTAATACATATGAGTTAGGATATAGGATAAAGGAAGTTCATGAATTAGATTCATTAAAAATTAAATCGTTAGTACTAACATTAAGTACATTAAAAGAGGAAATCAACCTATCTACTAAAATAATAAAAGTACAATTACTGTATTGGTAGTAAAAATAATATTATAAAAAATATTGAGTGACTTACAAGAAATACCTGACAAACCATTACGTAGAGGTTATACAACAGGAGCCTGTGCAACAGCTTGTACAAAAGGAGCCTTGTTGGCATTAGTAAATCAAAAGAAAATAAATCAAGTAATGGTTACCCTTCCAATAGGAGAGGAAGTTTCTTTCGGGCTGACAAATTGTAGTTTTTCAACATCAACTGCATTTTCTTCAACAATTAAAAATGCAGGAGATGATCCAGATGTTACTCACAAAGCAAAAATATCAGCAAAAATTTGGTTAGACGATTCAGGCGAAATTCAATTTAAAAGAGGCGAAGGTGTTGGTTTAGTCACTTTACCAGGATTAGAAATTAGTGTTGGAGAACCAGCTATAAATCCTGTTCCACGTAAAATGATGGAAACTGTTTGTAAGAAAATATTATCCGATCATAACTTAGAAAATAAAGGTGTTGTAATCGAGATTTCAGTAAAAGATGGTGAACAATTAGCTAAAAGAACATTAAATAGCCGTTTAGGTATTTTAGGTGGAATTTCTATTTTAGGAACAACAGGAATTGTAACTCCATTTTCAGCAGCTTCTTATATAGCAAGTATTCAACAAGGTATTGATGTAGCTGTAGCAAATAACCATTCAGAATTATTAATAAATTCAGGAGGTAGAAGTGAAAAAGCATTGCGTAAAACATTTCCTAATTTTTCTGAATCTGCTTGTGTTCATTATGGGAATTGGATTCAAGAAACTTTTGAGAAAATTAATGATACCGAAGAGATTAAAACGGTAACTATGGGTATTATGTTAGGTAAAGCTTCCAAACTAGCACAAGGTTATACAAATACACATAGCAATAAAACGACATGGAATAAGGAATTTATTTACCAATTAGCTAAAGAGTCGGGTTATAAAGATGAAAAAGCGACGAAGGTTTTAGCGTTAAATATGGCGGGTAGGTTACAAGAAATCTTTACTTTTGATGCTGAAGAAGCTTTCTTTCAAAAGCTACTTCAAAAATGTTATGAGCACTGTATTAAAATAGCGCCTAAAACAACATTAAATATTTATCTAATAAATAATAAAAACGAAATTATACCTTATAAAAAAGTATGAGTCTTTTAAATTTAACCAGGCCACTTATAGCAGGAGTTCTACATTCATTTGAGCCTGATCATATTTCTGCAGTATCTGTTTTAGCGGCAGAAAACGCAATAAAAAAGAAAAAAGTAAGTTTAAAAACGGTTTTTACAGCGTCCCAATGGGCATTCGGCCATTCAGTAACTTTATTACTTTTTGGAGGAATAGCCTTATTATTTAGAACTGTATTGTTATCCTTTATTGAAGATATTTCTTTTTTTGCTGAATTGGCTGTTGGTCCTATAATGATATGGTTAGGAATTGTAGCAATTAAAAGAAATCATAAATTAAAAGAACTTATTGCAAATCATAAAAAAATAGAGGAACATGAGCACGATCCTAGCAATTTGATTCACTTACACGGAAAGGCAGGAGAAGAAATTGCCATGAACCCAATAAATAGATCATTTTGGGTGGGTATGTTACACGGATTAGCAGGTACTGGAGGAGCATTAACTTCTGCTTTGGTAATAAGTGCAAGTACCATAAGTGAAGCCATCTGGATTCTTGTTGTTGAATCTCTTGGAGTAATTTTAGCTATGGCTGCTTACAGCTATGTGTTAATATTTACGATGAGTCGTTTTATAGAACGTAATATGTCGATTTTTAAATGGTTAAACGCCCTAATCGGAATAATCTCGATCCTTGTAGGTAGCATGTTATTATACAATACACTAATGCATTCATAAATATGCAAAATAAAATTAACTTTCCATTTACAAGTATTGTTGGTCAAGATGACTTTAAGCTGTGTTTAATATTGAACGTTATCGATCCAACTATTGGAGGAGTTTTAGCTACAGGAGATAAAGGAACAGGTAAAACGACAGCAGTACGAGCATTAAGTCAATTAATGGGGGCTGATTTTCCTTTTATCAACTTACCTATTGGTGCCACTGAAGATAGAGTTTTAGGAAATGTTAATTTAGAAGTGTTATTAAAAGAAAAAAAAGTACTTGTAGAAAAAGGTTTACTAGCAAAAGCACATCAAGGTTTCTTATATATAGATGAAATAAATCTGTTGAATGAATATTTAATGGATGTTTTATTAGATGCCTCTGCATCTGGTGGATACCATTTAGAGAGAGAAGGAGTTTCTGAATGGCTCGATAGTCGTTTTTGTTTAGTAGGAACTATGAATCCTGAAGAAGGAGCATTGCGACCTCAATTGTTAGATCGATTTGGATTAAATGTATTAATTACAACACCTAAAGATATTCAAACAAGAAAACAAATAGCTGATCGTCGTTTTACATTCGATACGGACGCTTTAGAGTTCTATTCAAAATATAAAGAAGAAGAACGAAGCTTACAAGAAAACATTAGCAAGGCGAAAGCGAAATTAGTAGTAGTAAAAATTCCAGAAGCTATTAAGGAAATGTGCGCTCAATTAACATTACAAAACAAAGTGGAAGGAATGCGTGCAGATATTTTATTATTAAAAACAGCAAGAGCTTATGCTTCTTATTTTAATAAAGAAGAAGTAACAGAAGAAGACGTATTAAAAATAGCACCTTTTGTACTACAACATAGAGCGGAAGAATATACACCACCTTCTAATAGTAACGAAGAAGAAAATCAGCATAACGAATCTCCCAATGATTCGTCACCCGAAGAAAAAGAAAACCAACAAAATGATGAATATAAATTTCAATTACCCGAAACTGTAAAAAACGAACTAAAGTTTACTTCTAGTGCCGTAAAAAAAAAAGGAATTGAAATAACCAAATTAAAAGGAATTCAAAACACAAATATTCTACAACCAGAAGATAAATCTTTAGCTGTATTTAAAACGGTTAAAGAATATTTAACTACCGGAAATATAACTCCTATTTACAAATACAAACATCCAAAATCGATGTTGCACATTGTCTTTTTAATAGATACTAGTGCTTCTATGGCTATTGGTAAACAAATCGCTTATATAAAAGGACTTATTTTAAAAACTATTGAAGCCAATCCGCTAAAAAAAATTAAATATGCTGTGGTTGCCCTAGCTAATAATTCCTCAAAAATAGTACAACCATTTACAACCAATACTAATTTAATTTCAGAAATAAGTTCGAAGTTAAAAACGCATGGAAAAACCAATTTAAAAGATGCATTTTTAAAAGTGTATGAATTATTAAGAACAGTTAATAAAAAAGCGGTTCAATTATTTGTAATGACCGACGGAAAAATAAATTATGGTAGCGAATATCCATTTGAAACTGCAATTCAAACCTATAAAATTTATCTTTCCAATCTAAAAAATACTACGGTAATAGATACTGAGTCTGGGTTTGTAAAATTAGGACGTGCCAAAAAATTAGCAAATCAGTTACATGCAAAGTACATGTCTTTATCGTTACTAAACTTGTAAAATCATATGAAGAAAGCTTTTTTAATAGCAGCGCCTTGGAGTAATTCTGGTAAAACAACCATTACTTTAGGTTTGTTACGCTTATTAAAAAATAAAGGTTTTCGTGTGCAACCTTTTAAATGTGGTCCTGATTATATTGACACCATGCACCATAGCTCAGCGGCAGGTATTCCGAGTGTAAATTTAGATTCAGTAATGATGTCTAATGAACACTTAACCAACATATTTTCTAAATATAGTATTGAGGCTGATATTAGCATTATTGAAGGAGTAATGGGACTTTTTGATGGTGCTGTTAAAGACAAAGGAAGCTCTGCTGAAATTGCAAAAAAATTAAATATTCCAGTAATATTAGTAGTAAACGCAAAATCTATGGCGTTTACAGTTGCACCTATTTTAAAAGGATTAAAAGATTTTGATGCTGATGTAAATATAGCAGGAGTTATTTTTAATTTTGTTAGAACCGAATCGCACTATGCTTTTTTAAAAGAAGCTTGCGAAAGTGTTGGCCTTACTAGTTTTGGATATATTCCGCCAAACGATGAAATTGCAATTCCTTCAAGACATCTAGGCTTACATATTGATTCTTCTTTTGAAGAGGTAATTGAAAAGGCTGCAGAGCATTTGGATGATCATATTCCTCTTGAGAACTTACTTTATGAAATCAACAATTTTCAACCTAAAACAATTGGAAATATTACTTCAGTAGCTTCAAAAAATATAAAAATAGCTGTTGCTAAAGATGAAGCTTTTACATTCACCTATTTAGAAAATCTCAACTATTTAAAACAACTTGGGGAAGTAGTATATTTTAGTCCACTTCATGATACAGAAGTACCTAAAGCTGATTTTGTGTATTTAGCAGGCGGGTATCCTGAATTATATTTAGAGCAATTATCTAAAAATACAAACATGTTGAATTCTATTAAATCAGCAGCAGAAAATAGGGTGAAAATATTAGCAGAATGTGGCGGAATGATGTACCTAGGGAAAAGTATTATTAATGAAAATGGAGAAGAATTTTCGATGACCAACATTTTCAGTTTTAGTACTACTATGCAGCAGAAGAAACTCAGTTTAGGATATCGTAAAGTTATATTTAATAATGAGGAAATCTGGGGACATGAATTTCATTATTCTAAAATTTTAAATGATGAAAATGAAGCATCAGTAGCCACTATTTTTACAGCAAGAAAAAAAGAAATTGACACAAAATTATATCAATATAAAAATGTGTTGGCAAGTTATATACATTTTTATTGGGGAGCTGGGAATTTTAATTGGTTGAAAAATGAATAGGACAATATTATG
>JAHDDQ010000188.1 GCA_020629275.1 Tenacibaculum sp.
TACTCCTGTTGCATTGTATCCATTCTTGTAGAAAAGATGCAGTTTCAATTATATGTTGTTTTGTTTTTGACATTGTATAATGCAAATGTAAGAAAAAAAAACTACAAAATAGACAGACTTGTCTATTTTGTGGTTTTCATAAATTTCAGTGTCTTTATTTGAATAGCGTATATCCTAATATAATTGATAATGTTTTATAGTTTGAGTTCCAACTTTGATAATCACTCAAAATGTCTCTACTAGTTTGTAATCTGCCTTCTATACTATACCTGTCTTTAAACTTATAACCCAAACCAAAAGCAATATTATTATCGCCATTAATATCTAGTGTACGGTTGAATGAATTCGAATTAATATTAAATGACGAACCAAAACTAACATCTATTATATAAGAAATATTAGCAAAGATTTTAGAGTTATCATTCAAAAAAAAATAGTGTCTAAGCGTTATAGGAAGTTCTACAGAAGTATAATCTATTTCCTTGGTTACGGTGCCATAGATTACTGTGTCTTCGGTAAATTTAGTGTTAAAAGTTTGAAAAGTTGGTTCGAGTGAAAAGGACCATTTGTTTTTATTAAAAGGTAATATATATTCTAATTCAAGGCCAAAGCCAATTCCAGTCTTTGAACCAAAATCGTTATCTACTAGAGTACTTGAGCTAAAGACATCTGAATTACCAGTAGTTAAAGAAGAAAAATTTAATCTAGGTCTCATACTAATACTCAATTTACCATTTCTAATTGTTTCTCCGTATGTAATTGACTTAGTATTACTGCAGGTATTATATTTTTGAAAGTAGTTTAGTAGGCTTTTACGTTGGTAACGTATAACGTTTACTTCACGTATTTTGGTTTCTTTACATCGTACTTCTCTCCAGAGTTGACGTTTAAATTCTTCATTCTTAGCTATTTTATAGTTGTTTTTTTTATATTCTTTATAAACTAGTTGATTAACACTTGAGTCGTCTACATTAAAGAAAAAACGTTTAATGTTATTGTCTTCATAAGAATATAAGTTAGCTTTCCCTTCTATGAGAACTTTTAAGAAGAGTTCTTCTTCTTTAAAAATTGGGTCTTTATCGAAGTTTAATTTATTTACATTATTAGTTGACCTGTCTATTTTAACAGTTTTTTTAATATATTTTGAATTATTGTATACACTAAATTCTTTAACAAAAATTAGGGAGTTTGATTTGGTTTCACTAGCTTCAGTAAGTTTATATTCAAAAGAAGTAGGATTATCTTTCCAATCTGTATTTTTAATAAGGCATTCGACTTTTTCATCAGAATTCTTAATGAAATATCCTTTTTCAAAAGTAATTTGAGCATAACAGTTCATAGCAAGTACTGTTACAATTAATAATAATTGTTTTTTCATGATTTGTAAGATAGGTTAAATATTAGCATTTGAGAATTAGAGGTTTGTAATACTTTCTAATTCATTTTTTTTGCAAATGTACTATAATTCTTAAATAGGAAGAAATAATTTTAAATGTAAAATTATTTGACAGATGATTATCTTACTTAATATTATTTTAACCAGTTATCAAATTAGGATAGCTTAGAAACAGAAGTATACTTTACAAGTAGCATAGATAAGTTTCTCTATGATAATCGTTCTTTACCTTTAATAAAATCAGTAATTAAATAACTGATAAACTTTCCTACCTGAGTACTAGCGGTTTTATCATTAATTAACGATGGAGCACCTTCACAAATATGAAGATATGCAGCACTTTTATTTTTACTTAATTGATAGGTAAAATATCGAGCTTGTTGTGTAGTAAAACCAGTAGGAGTCATTGCACTACTAGGAAAGTACTGTATAGAATCCAAGTCAATTTCAATACCAAAAGATTTAGCTTTAACAAAGTTTATAGCTCTTAAAATTTCTGTTTCAAAGGGAGTAGTTCGGTAGATTTCAATGTCTTCAAAAAGTGTATACTCTAAATTAAGATTATTATGAATTAGTTCAAAAATATATTGAGGCGTATAGTTTTCATGCAATCCAAACATAAAATAGTGATCTAAAAAATTATGTTCTAGTGCATATGAGAATCCGTTACCACTATGGCGCCCCTCAAGCTTTCTTAAGTCAGAATGGGTATCTAAATTAATAACGTTTACAGTATCATTTTTAGCTTCAGATAACCCTTTTATATTTCCATATGCGTTATTATGTCCACCTCCAATAATAATAGGAGTTTTATTAGAAGAAATAATAGTTTTTACCCATTTAGAAAGTTCTATATCTAGTTTCTTTACAAGCTGATCGCCTTTTATTCTGTCTGATGCATCAAAACCTATTACCTCATCTAAACAGTCTAAATAGCCTAAGATAAGAATATCTTTACCGTTAATAAATTGATTTTGTTGTGTATTCAATAACGCTTTTAAAGCAGGAATAAAAGCAGTATGAGCCCCAGGGTTTCCATAATTCATACGAACTCCGATATCTTCAGGAACTCCTAATATGACAAATTTTGAAGAAGATTGTTCCAACTCACTATGAACATCTTTTGTGTTTGAGATCGTTTGAACACATTCTCCTAATTTTATCTCTCCTTCCCTCGTCGATAGAAATTTACTAATATTCTCTTTAGAAAAAATATGCAACATAAGCTTAAATTTTTTGGCCGTTACTATACACACTATCTATTACGTTAGATCCAAAACTATAGGGTAGAAAACCATAAGAAGGAATTTCTTTTGTAATAAAAAAATTTGCTTTTTTACCTTTAGTAATAGAACCAACTTCATCTGACAAATTCATAGCGTAAGCTCCGTTAATAGTAGCTGCGTTAATAGCTTCTTCGGGAGTCATTTTCATTTTTATACATGCCGTAGCAACTACAAAGTTCATATTCCCAGATGGAGTAGAGCCAGGGTTATAATCTGTAGCTAATGCTAAAGGCAAATTTGCATCTATAATATCTCTAGCAGGAGTGTAAGGTATACTTAAGAAATAAGAACACGACGGCAACGCTACCGCCATAGTCTCTGAATTTTTGAGTGCTTCAATATCATCTGTAGTCATTACTTCTAAATGATCAACAGACAACGCTTGATGATGTACACTTGTTTGTAATCCTCCTATTGATGTGAATTGATTCACATGAATTTTAGGTTGTAAACCATATTTTTTACCAGCTATCATTATCTTTTCTGTCTGTTCTACTGAAAAATAACCAGTTTCACAAAATACATCAATAAACTCAGCTAGCTTTTCATTAGCTATTTTTGGAAGCATTTCATTAATAATCACATCAATGTATGCATCTTGATTTTTTTTATATGCAGAAGGAAATGCATGTGCTCCTAAAAATGTTGCTTTTATAGGGATAGTATATTTATCTTTTAATTTTTTAATTACTCGTAACATTTTCAGCTCTGCTTCAACAGTTAATCCATAACCAGATTTTATTTCAATAGCTCCAGTTCCTAAAGCCATTACCTCTTCTAATCTTTTTGCAGATTGTATATATAAATCATCTTCAGGTGTTGCTTGTAGTTTTTTTGCTGAATTCAAAATACCACCACCTTTACTTGCTATTTCTTCATAGGTTAACCCATTTATACGATCAACAAACTCCTGTTCTCGATTACCAGCATAAACAATATGTGTATGACTATCGCACCAAGAAGGAAAAATCATCTTACCACTACAATCTATCGTTTTTACATTGAGAAAATGTGGAATATCTTCCATTAATCCATATGTTTTGATAAGATTATTTTCGATAACTAAATAGGCATTTTTAAGCGTAGGTAAGTGTTGCATTTCTTTACCAGAAACTTTCTTTATATTGGAATTTCTTACTTGAATAAGTTCTTTAATATTTAAGAATACAGTTGTCATACACAATAATTAACTTTGGTAAAAACAAACATACATTAAAAAAAGATAAATTGTAATGAAATTTCTTTTTGAGCTTAACTTATGGATTAACTTTATTGATTATTTTAGTTTTGTAAATTTTTAATATTTAATTTCAATGATTCCAACTACAGAATACGTTCCTTATTTTTCATCGTTTATAGAAAGTTTAGATGCAGATGTTTCTATTGTATCCAATTTAGAAACAGTTCAAAATGATTTTGAGAATGTATTAAAAAATATTTCTAGTAAAAAAGAGAATTATGCTTATGCTGAAGGTAAATGGACAATCAAAGAACTAATTCAACATTTAATAGATTCTGAACGTGTATTTTGTTATAGAGCTTTATGTTTTGCTAGAAATGATAAGACCGATTTACCTGGGTTTGACCAAGATTTATTTGTAAAGAACTCAGTAGCCCAAAAGCGTGATTATAATGAGCTCTTAAACGAAATGAATCTATTAAGAAAGGGAACAATACAGTTATTCAATAGTTTTACTGAAGAAGATATGTTGAAAATAGGAAAAGGTTCTGGAAATAAAATATCGGTAAGAGCCTTAGGAATGGTTATTGCTGGTCATCAGAAACATCATTTAAAAGTTATTGAAGAGCGATATTTACAATAAGTATATCAATTAAAATAAGAATAATGTTTAGTGAATAGATTAGAAAAATACACAAATGATTTTTAACTTAACAATAGAGATTTTTCTATATTACTTATTGTTTATAGAATTTTTCTAATTAAGAAAATATAAGATAATGTTTTTTTTGTCGTTAATTTTTTTAGTTTTGTCCAAAAAATAAAAAATTATGAAAAAGAGTTTATCACTTTTATTTATTATCCTAATTGCATATTCCTGTAATAAAGATTTTGAAACGGATTCTTTAAATCAACTCTCTGTGAAAGTTGAAGAGTTAAAAATCGATAATGGAAGATTTAGTTTTAGTACGAAAGAGCAACTAACCTCTGAGATAAAGAAATTAAAAAATAGTTCAATAGAAGATGTTCAAAGATCTTTTGAGAAAGTTTATGATTTAGGATTTATGTCTTTACGTCCTATGGTTGATAAAAAAAACTCACGTATTCTTGAGAAAATTTCAAATAGAAGAGATAAATTATCAAAGAAAAATGGACCAGATCTATCTAGATTGATAGGAGACAAATTTTTTGCATCATTTATTAATGATGAGGGAGAGATTATTGTAGATAACAAATTATATATTTTTACTCCAAAGGGATTGTTTTTTGGAGGCTTGCAAGATAGTGGAGAAGTTAGAAGAGTGGCTATTGAAAATAATAATTTATCATTAAGAAATTCACATGCTAGTATATGTGAATTGAGATCTCAGTATGGGGGTATAACACGGGTGACTGAAAAGGTTGACAGGTTCATAGCTCCTTCTAGAAACCTTGGACTCTGTGGTGATGGAGATGAATCCTCTGGAGGAGGAGATAATTCTGGAGGAAGTGGTTCAACAGAAGAAGGAGATAATCCTGGAGGAAGTAGTTCTTCTGGAGGAGGGAATTCCTCCGGAGGAAGTTCAAGTTCACATTCTTTAGGTGAGCAGGCTAAAAAATCAGACATAGCATTGAATAGTATAATACAAAGTCTTAGAACAGTTACAAATCCTGATGATAATTGGTTTCAAAATATATTTGGAGAATACAAGTACGCACACGAATACTTTTCAAATAGAGACTATAGATTTGAAATAGATTATTGGAATCAAAAGTGGCTTATTTATCGTTCGTTAGGTGTTGAAGCTGAGACACATGAGGAAGGTTGGTTATGGTGGAATAATGTTAAATCTGATGAGCTTATTTTAGGTATAAATAACGTCCATTTAACTTATGAATATCCAGCTCCACAAATCAATTATGGACTCAACTATGTTCAGAATAATTTAAATCAATTTACTACTCAGCCTTTGTATATGCATAACGGGAATTATATGATTCGAAATATAGGTTCTGGCACTAATTTTCAAAATGTCCAAGTAAAAGTAGTAAACAATAGTCGCATACCTTTTTTCAAGTTTAGAGATAAAACTACATTAAATATTTATCTAGGTAAAGTATTTGGTAATAATGTTAGCGTTAGCTACAATGTCTTTAATGATAGCAATATTAAATTATTATATAAGTTAGGTGCAGATTTTTTAAAGCAGGTAGGCTCTACACGCAAAGATTTTTTTATTACTATCCAAAGAAACCAAAATGAGATAGATGTTTTATAC
>JAHDDQ010000189.1 GCA_020629275.1 Tenacibaculum sp.
ATCAAAATCTGTAGAAAAATAAAGTAAGCAACTAGAGTAGTATTAAATTAACGATAGATTAAGTAATTGTAGTTAGTTAACGAGACAAAAAAAATGAAAAAAGAAATTACACCATTGTTAAGACTATTTTTTTATTAAAAATATTTTTACATTCGCAGTATGAAGCAAACAACAAATACGATACTAATGATTCGTCCTACAGGGTTTAGGATGAATGAGCAAACTGCTGTAAATAATTATTACCAAAAAGTATTAGAAAATGTACTGCCAACTACTGTTAATGCAAAGGCACAAGAAGAGTTTGATACATATGTAGACAAATTAAGAAGCTTTGGTGTAAATGTAATTGTTGTTTCTGATACAGATGATACCGATACACCAGATTCAATATTTCCAAACAATTGGATTTCTTTTCATCAAGACGGAAATGTAGCATTATACCCAATGTTTGCTGAAAATAGAAGATTAGAAAGAAGAGAAGATATATTAGAAACTTTAGAAGCTGAAGGTTTTACTATAGAAAACGTAGTAGATTATACTTCTGCAGAAGATGAAAAAGTCTTTCTTGAAGGTACTGGAAGTTTATTATTAGATAGAGTTAATAAAAAAGCATATTGTGCATTGTCGCCTCGAGCTGATGAAGATTTGTTTGTAGAATTTTGTGAAGATTTTGAGTATACACCAGTAATTTTTACGGCAAACCAAACAGTAAATGGAACACGTAAAGCAATATATCATACTAATGTAATGATGTGTTTAGCAGAAACTTTTGCGGTGATTTGTTTAGACTCTATAGACGATAAAAAAGAACGTAAAAATGTTTTAAAGCATTTGAAAGAAGATGGTAAGGAAGTGATTGATATTACCGAAGAACAGGTGAATAATTTTGCAGGAAATATGTTACAGGTTCATGGTAAAAACGAAGAACGTTTTCTTGTTATGAGCCAAGCAGCTCACGATAGCCTTACTCAAAGTCAAATCAGTAAAATACATAAACATTGTAAAATTATATCAAGTTCACTAGATGTAATTGAAGGTTGCGGTGGAGGAAGTGCTAGATGTATGATGGCAGAAGTTTTCTTACCTAAAAAATAGAAAGGCTTAACGAACGTAATTGTTATTGTTTCTTAAATATACTGATTGTTTTGATAGTGACTTTTTAGATAGTATTGTGTCTTAACTATAGGAATCAATTTTAAAATATTTATAATGATGATAAAAATTAAAAGTTTCGTTTTTTTATTATTTACGATGTATGTTGGAATCGGTTTAGTTTCTGCTCAGAAGGTAGTAGTAAAGAATGGGGTTGAGTATATAGAAGAAACATCTGAAGAGAATCTCAATACAATCAATGCTCCAACAAAAATATTGAATGTTAAAGTTAAAAGATTACCTAATAAGCAGAGTCAGGTTTCTGCATCTATTGGCGATGTAGTTAAAACACTAACTCAAAAAAGAACATTACGATTCAGAAAGAAAAGGATAAATAAGGTAAATAAGTGTTATAAAAAAGAAGTAAATAGTTGTAAATCAAATAAGAAAAGAAAAGTAATATAATCGGGTAATAATTTTTAGAACTAAATTAGTTAACATATGTTAATGAGCATGTTTTCAGTAGTTTACATTTAAAGTTGTTTTATTACCACTCAACGACACAATTAAGTATTTCAACGACATTTTTAACATTTTCACGGAAAAAATTATTATATTTGAGTCCCCAAATAAATGAACGATGAGTTGTAAAACAATCCCCACAGTGTTACTTCTTTTTCTAACTCTATGTATTCAAAATGGTTTCGCTCAAAAAACGATAGTAGCAAAAAACGGTACAGAATACGAGGTAGATCAGAAAATTTCAGATGATTTGAATTCTATAACGGCACCTTCAAATACCGTTAGCATTTCAAGTAAATCCAAAAAGAAGACAAAGAAAAAAGCCAAGGCAGTAAAGAAGAATGTTGCCGCAATCCAACAATTAAATAAAATAACAAAGAAGAGATTAAGATTTAGAAGCAAGAGAAATGCAGTTTCTAAAGGAAAAAAATGCTTTAAAGAATCATTGAAAAAATGTGATTCACCTAAAAAGGTAAAGAAATAAAATCTTCAATATTATTAATTAGTTTTTCTTATAGTATAAGATAGTTATATAGTTTTTAACTAAATTTTAATATCTCGTTATGTAAACTTCATGTCTAATTTATGACTTAGTAAGCATATCACTTAAATGTGATTTGTTTAACTACTAAACTTAAGAGTCATGAAATCTAGAACAAATAAATTCTTTTTGCTAAAAGTCTCATTATTTCTTTTAACCTTATTTACATATAATTTAACTGCACAAAGCGTTATTTTGAATAATAATATTGAATTTGAGAAAACGAATATTAACAATGATTTAAATTCAATTAAAATTCCTGTTAAGAATAAAATAAAAGTAAAAAAGAAGAGGTTAGATAAATCCAGTATCAAAACAGTTGAGGATTTGGAACAAATAATTGAGAGAAGAAAAAGATTAAGGTATAGGAGTAGAAGAACGGTTGAAAAATGTTTTGCGCATACCGAAGAAGTTTGTAAAACTCCAAAAGAAAAATAAAAAGAAGAGCACTGTATTTAAAAATACAGTGCTCTTCTTTTTATTTCAATACTTCATCGATAATTTTCCCAGTATTTCCATTAGGAAACTCAATTTCTAGCAAATTAGAAATAGTTGGAGCAATGTCTATTATCGTATATTTTTTTGTTGAGGTTCCTTTTTTGATTCCATTTCCATAGAAAATAATAGGAATATGAGTATCATAAGAATACCCAGAACCGTGAGTTGAGCCTTTTTTAGAGTAACTAATAGTTGAAGGATTCGGAACCAGTAAAATATCTCCAGAGAATTTTTGATTATAACCATTCTGCAGTGAATTTAAAATACCACTTGTATAAGCACTTTTTTGTATTGTTTTGGCGGTAATAGATTTGTAAATCCCATTGTAATTAATTACATTATCAGCAATAACATCTGCGACTTCATTTACTGTCAAGTTCTTTTTTTCAATAGTTGTCTTATTTAAGAATAGTTGAAAATTGGAAATATTTTCAACTAAACGATCTGATTTAAAGTGCTTTTTAGTAATATCATTTACGTAGGTTGCAAATTGAGTTGAACTAAAGTAATCGGCAGGTATATTAACAGATTTCAAGTAGCTAGGTACTTGAACTGCTGCATGGTCTGCTGTTAAGAAAACAGTATAATTATTTTTACCAATTTTAGTGTCTAGATAATTCAGTATACGTTCTAAATCTTTATCTAAGCGTAGGTAGGTGTCTTCTATTTCTTTCGAATCTACACCAAATTGATGCCCAACATAATCAGTTGAAGAAAAGCTTAGCGTTAAGAAGTCCGTAAAACTAGTTTGTCCAAGACTTTCACCTTCAATTGATGCAATAGCAAAATCTGTAGTTAAAGAGTTACCAGCAGGTAATGCTTTTATAATACTATAGTTGTTGTTTTTACTTCTTAAAGTTGGTATATCGTGAGGGAAAGTAGGTCTTTCTTCCCCTTTGAAGGGTTGTTCAAATTCATTATCATCAGCAATACTTTCTGTGTAAGTTTCGATATCGTATAAAGTGGTCCAAGGTTCTTGTAGGTAAGATTCTACCTTTCCAGAAGTATTAAATTCTGTAACCCATTTAGGCAACTCTTCCATATAAAAAGAAGAAGATATCCACTGACCTTTAGCACCTCCATCAAACCAATATGCAGCACTAGCTGTGTGCCCAGCAGGTAAAATAGCGGAACGATCTTTAATTCCTATTCCAATAGTTTTCCCTTGCATATTCTGGGCAAGCTTAAGCTGATCTGTAACTGTGGTTGTTATCATCCTGTAAGGAGACTTTTTTCCACCTTCACCATCATTACCTATTGTTTTATAATTACTATCATCCACACAATAAATCATCTTTTTTGCATATTTATCATACCAGTGATTACCGATAATACCATGATTATCAGGTGTAGTTCCTGTAAAAATAGAAGTATGTCCAACTGCTGTATATGTAGGGATATAATTAAAATGTGCATTCTTTAAAGAGAAACCATTGCTTAGTAAACGTTTGAAACCGCCCGTTCCAAATTTGCTTTTGAAACGTGTTAGATAATCATAGCGCATTTGATCGACAACGATACCAACAACTAGCTTAGGTTTCTTTTGAGATACAGGCACTTCATTATTTTTTTTATTGGTACAGCTTAATACCATTATACAAATACCTAGTATAATTGATTTGTTTGAAAAATTCATTTGAAAAAAATTAAAGAATAAGCAAAAGTAAATAAAAATGTAGCCATTTCTATAAGTTGAAGGTTTATGTTAATGATTATTTAATCTTACTAGATAAGCATATTCAAAACAAATATTCTTTATTACTTTAGCAAAAATAAAAGGCAGTATAATGAATTACATTGAACATGTTGGTAAATATTTCATAATGCTTGGTCAAGTGTTTAAACCACCACAAAGATTGAGGGTTTTTCGAGAAGCACTTTTTCGAGAGGTTGAGCAACTCGGAATAAAATCAATAGGTATAATATCGTTTATATCCTTTTTTATAGGAGGAGTAATAGCTCTTCAAACTGCTTTAAATATTAGCGATCCATTAATTCCAAAAATGTTAATAGGTTTTGCCACAAAGCGATCAATAATATTGGAATTTGCACCTACCTTTTGTTCAATTATTTTAGCAGGTAAAGTAGGCTCATATATAACTTCAAGCATAGGAAGTATGAGGGTTACAGAACAGATAGATGCTTTGGAAATAATGGGGGTTAATTCGCTGAACTACTTAGTGTTACCTAAAATAATTGCAACAGTTTTTTTCTACCCATTCCTCATTATTTTAGGTATGTTTCTAGGTATTTACGGAGGTTGGGTAGCTGGTCTTTTATCAAATATGTTCACTGAAATCGATTACATAGCTGGAATTCAGTACGATTTTGATCCTTATTTAATCATGTATGCTTTAATAAAAACTGTAATTTTTGCATTTATTATTGCAACCGTACCTTCGTATCACGGTTATTATGTTCAAGGAGGATCTTTAGGTGTTGGTAAAGCCAGTACACAGTCTGTTGTTTGGACTACAGTTCTTATTGTAGTTGCAAATTATTTTTTAACACAAATGTTACTAACATAGTATGATTGAAGTAAACGACATACATAAAAGCTTCGGAGAAGCAAAAGTTTTGAAAGGGATTTCTACTTCATTTAAACCTGGCGATACAAATCTAATTATTGGGCAAAGTGGTGCAGGAAAAACTGTTTTTTTAAAAAGTTTATTAGGGCTACATGTTCCTGAAGAAGGAACTATAGTGTATGATGGAAAGGTGAACAAAGAAATGTCTATCGAAGAAAAAAGAGATTTTCGACAAGAACTAGGAATGGTATTTCAAGGTAGTGCTTTATTTGATTCTTTAAATGTTGAACAGAATGTGATATTCCCATTAAAGATGTTTACTAAACAAACAAGAGAAGCGATGCTTGAAAGAGCAAACTTTGTGTTAAAAAGAGTAGATCTAGAGAATTCCAATAAAAAATTACCGTCAGAATTATCTGGAGGTATGCAGAAGCGTGTAGCTATAGCCAGAGCTATAGTTATGAAACCAAAATATTTATTTTGTGATGAACCTAATTCAGGATTAGATCCAAGTACATCAATATTAATTGATAATTTAATTAAAGAAATTACAGAAGAATATCAAATTACAACAGTAATTAACACACATGATATGAATTCTGTTATGGAAATAGGAGACAAGATTGTTTTCTTAAAGAATGGAGTTAAAGCATGGGAAGGTAGCAGTAAGATAATATTCAAAACAGATAATCAAGATGTCGTAGATTTCGTATATTCTTCTAATTTGTTCAAAAAAGTCCGCGAAGCTTACTTAAACGATAATTAAGTAAAATATTGATTATTAATTAGATGTTAAGAAGATGGAAAATAATATTAAAATTAATGATCTTTTTTTTGGTTCAAATGCTTAAAGTTTCTATATTTGCACTCGCTTAGAAAAAGACTAATGACCGGGTAGCTCAGTTGGTAGAGCATCTCCCTTTTAAGGAGAGGGTCCTG
>JAHDDQ010000190.1:0-5417 GCA_020629275.1 Tenacibaculum sp.
AAGAGGTATAATATCAATAAAGTTAGAAAGAATTAGAGCATTACTTTTAATATTAATTGATTAATTATAATCAGTGTAACAAAGGTTACTGAATTAAGGAATAACGTTAGCTAAATTTATAAGATTCCTAAATTAGTAACAATGAAAAAACATTATCAAATTTTAATAATTGGTGGAGGCACAGGAGGAATAATGACTGCTGCTAAACTATTAAGAGAAAATAAAAATCTCGATATAGCAATAATCGAACCTGCTGATAAACACTATTATCAGCCTGCATGGACTTTAGTTGGAGCAGGCACATTCGATTATAAGAAAACTGAAAAAGTATGGCTGCAGTTATTCCTAAGAATGTAGTTTGGATAAAAGATGCGGTTACTTTATTATCTCCAGAAGAAAATACTGTGCATACTAACAAATCACACAAAATAACATATGATTTCTTGGTTGTTGCAAGTGGACTTGTCATGGAACCTTCAATGATTGAAGGCTTAGAAGAAGCTATCGATAAAGGTGTGGTATGTAGCAATTATACCAACCCTGAACATACTTGGGATGTAATAAAAAACTTTAAAGGTGGTAATGCCGTTTTTACACAACCAACAACACCTATTAAATGTGGAGGAGCTCCTCAAAAAATAGCATATTTAGCGGCAGACTATTTTAAAAGAAACGAGATAAATGATAGCCGTGTCATTTTTGCAACTCCTGGTTCTGTAATTTTTGGTGTACAACCGATTCGTAATACCTTGATGAAGGTTATTAATAGATACGGAATTCATTTTAAGCCTTTTTATTCTCCTTTTAAAATTGATGTACAGCAAAAGATAATCTATTTTAAAAATACGGCTAAAGACGAGAATGAATGTATAGTTACTGAAAATAAAAATAATAGTGAAAGTATAATTAGTAATAAAGTTACAGCGATCTCTTTTGATATGTTGCATATAGCACCTCCACAAGCTGTACCAAAGTTTATTAGAAATTCAATTCTAGCAAATGAAAATGGATGGTTAGATGTACATCATAATTCATTACAACACAATATGTACAAAAATATTTTTGGTGTAGGAGATGTAGCAGCTTTACCAACAGCAAAAACAGATGCCGCTATTAGAAAACAAGTTCCAGTTTTAGTAGATAATCTATTAAAACTCCTAAATGAAAAGAAAGTCGATAATATGACATATGACGGTTACTCCAGCTGTCCATTAGTAACTGGATATGGAAAGATGACGCTTGCAGAGTTTGATTATAAAGGGAATTTCACTCCTGATCCAAAATTGAAGCAAATGTTAATTTTTGATAGTGATAAAGAACACTGGAGACTATGGATGTTAAAGAAATATGGACTTCCATATTTATACTGGAATAAGATGTTAAAAGGTAAAGATGTTTAAATAGAAACTGATTCATGTAAAGAATCAGCTTTTCTTATGAATAAACAGTTTTGTATAACAAAAGTTATTTTACAAAAAACAGACTTTTATCTTGCTTTGAAAAGCATATAAAAACAGTTAAATTTTGTATCTTTAGGACGTGTTTTAAACACGTCTTTTTTTATTGTAATGTAATAAAAGTTACATACTAAAAATAGCCCTATAAGTATCTTTGATAAAACTTAAAAAACTTCTTAATTATGGAAAATTTAGATGCTGCAAGACTTCAAATGGCATTCACATTAATTTTTCATATTGTATTTGCTTGTATCGGTATGGTAATGCCGTTTTTTATGGTAGTGTCTCATAAAAAATGGTTAAATACAGGAAATCCAGTATATTTAAAATTAACTAAAGCCTGGCAAAAAGGTGTAGCTATTTTCTTTGTAACGGGTGCTGTTTCTGGTACCGCTTTATCATTTGAATTAGGCTTATTGTGGCCAGGTTTTATGGAACATGCCGGTCCAATTATAGGAATGCCTTTTTCTCTTGAAGGTGCAGCTTTTTTTGTAGAAGCCATAGCACTTGGTTTCTATTTATACGGATGGGGTAAAATCTCACCTAAATTTCACTGGTTTACTGGAGTTATTGTAGGTGTTGCTGGTGTAGCTTCTGGAATATTAGTAGTATCGGCAAATGGTTGGATGAACGCTCCTTCAGGTTTTGATTATATAGATGGGCAGTTTTTAAATATTGATCCAATAAAAGCATTTTTAAATCCTGCATGGTTCACGCAAGCATTGCATATGGTGTTGGCGGCTTTTACTGCAACTGGATTCGCTGTTGCTGGTATCCACGCATATCAAATTATAAAAAACAAACAAAAAGACTTACATAAGAAAGCATTTAAAATTGCGATTACCTTTGGAGCAATTGCTGCAATTTTACAGCCAATAAGTGGTGATTTATCAGCAAAAGATGTAGCGGAACGTCAACCTGTTAAATTAGCAGCTATGGAAGCACATTATAAAACTTCTAAAGGAGCACCGTTATATATTGGAGGAATTGTAGATCAAGAGAAAAAAGAAGTTAATTATAAAATAGCAATCCCTAAAGCGTTATCATTTTTAGCTTTTGGAGATTTTAATGCTGAAGTAAAAGGGTTAAATGATTTTCCAGAAGATGAAATTCCAAACGTAGCTATCGTTCATTATGCTTTTCAAACCATGGTTGGATTAGGAACAATTCTATTACTTGCTGGACTGTTTTTTTTCTTTTCGAATTACAAGAAGAAGAAGTGGTTGACTAAAAAAATATTCTGGAAAGTATTTGTATTCTTAACACCTCTAGGCTTCATAGCGTTAGAAGCAGGTTGGATAGTTACTGAAGTAGGACGACAACCTTGGATTATTCATAAAATAATGAGAACTAAAGACGCAGTGACTCCTGTTCCAGGAATTGTTTACAGTTTTTATTTATATCTTATCTTGTATTCTATGCTAACAATTACTGTGGCTTGGTTATTAAGCAGACAAATAAAATCATTAAATAACACAAATTAATAAAACTTAAGATCATGATATTTGTTGTTTTATTTTTTCTAGCTTTTTCTTTACTCTTATATGTTCTATTAGGTGGAGCTGATTTTGGTGCAGGAATTATTGAATTATTTTCCTCTAAAAAGAACCAGGATATTACTAAGAAAACTATTTACAGAGTAATGGGTCCCGTTTGGGAAGCCAACCACATTTGGATCATTATAATGATTGTTATACTATGGGTTGCTTTTCCTGTATACTATAAAGTAATGGTTACAGCATTACATATTCCTATTACACTTATGCTTTTAGGAATCACATTACGTGGAGTTGCTTTTATTTTTAGGCATTATGATGCATATATTGATAATACACAGGTTGTATACAATTGGTTGTTTCGTATTTCAAGTTTAATTACACCTATATTTCTAGGAATGATTTTCGGAGGAATGATCTGCAGTAAAATAGTATTACCTAGCAATGATTATATACCTACGTTTTCTCAAGCATATCTTGCACCTTGGTTAAATATTTTTTCATTCTTAGTAGGACTGTTTTTTGCCAGTCTTTGCGCGTTTTTATCCGCTGTACTGCTCATTGGTGAAGCAGACAAAGAAGGATACCCTATATACGTAAGAAAGGCTAAGATAGCGACAATAGTTGTCGTAATATTCGGATTTATAACTATTTCCTATGGTTACATTACAAACAGTTTTTTCGTAGAAGGAATCGTTAAAAATCCAGTTAGTTTAAGTATGATTCTACTTTCAGCTTTATTTTTATTACCATTATGGTATTCAATAAAAAAAGGAAATAGAGTTTACAGTAGAGTTTTTGCAGGAATACAAGTTATTTTAATAATGGCAGTTGCTTTAGTACCTCATTTTCCTAATTTATTACTGATAAACAATACTAGTCTTAGCCTTCTTGAAAAAACTGCGCCATACGCTGTTATTAAAGTATTAGGAATCACGTTAATTATTGGTGGACTCGTAATTCTTCCAGGATTATTTCATTTATTAAAATCATTTAAGCTTATTAAAATATTGGAGAAAAATTAGGATGTGTAACCGAGGTTACTGAGTATTATCTAATGTGTACGTTCTTTTGTACCAATTTAATACTTATAATATGGATTTTATATATGAACCTTGGCCTTGGTATTTCTCAGGAGTAATGATAGCATTGGTTATGCTATTACTAACAATAGTAGGTAAGAATTTTGGAATGTCTTCAAATTTAAGAACAATATGTACTGTCTGTGGAGCAGGGAATAGAACTAGTTTTTTTAGTTTTGAATGGAAAACTCAAAAATGGAATTTGATTGTATTACTCGGAACTGTAATTGGAGGATTTATCGCTTCTCAATTTTTAACTGAAAATTACACAATTCAGTTGAATCTTCAAACGATAAAGAATTTAGAAACTTTAGGTTTTTCGAATATTGGACAGAGTTATTTACCCGATGAATTATTCAGTAATCATGTTTTTTCCAACTGGCGATCAGTACTCATTTTAGCAATTGGTGGAGTTTTTGTTGGCTTTGGAGCAAGATACGCTGGTGGTTGTACATCGGGACACGCTATTTCTGGTTTAAGTAATTTACAAGTCCCTTCATTAATAGCTGTAATTGGCTTTTTTATTGGAGGATTGATAATGATACATTATATCTTTCCTTACATTTTTTAAAATGAATTTTAGGAAGATATTAATGATTACGATATTACATGCATCATGTGTTAATGCGCAGCAGAAGGCAAAACAAACTACACTTATAAATATTTTTTCAGAAGGGAAAGTCGAAGGACATATTCGAAATTTTTTTTATGACTACTCTGAATCAAGATGACTTAAAAGATTATTACACAAACGCTATAGGAGGTACTATTTCTTTTAAAACGAAGAGATATAAAGGTTTTGAGCTTGGTGTTAAAGGAATTTTTACTTATCGAGGGTTTGCATCTGGTTTGAATGAATCAGATGGAATTACTGGTAGAGTGGCTAAATGGGAACATAAATTATACGACGTAAATGACTTTAATAATTTTAATGATTTAGATCGATTAGAGAAACTTTACTAATTCAGATCCAGTAATAGTATTTAATCGTAGTAATTTCAATCAAATAAACTTCATAACAAATTATAATTTTTAATTTATGAAAACACTTATATATTTATTAATAGGAATAATTTTTGGTATCACAATGTTTAAATCTGAGGCCGCTTCTTGGTTTAGAATTTATGAAATGTTTCGCTTTGAATCTTTTCATATGTATGGAATAATAGGTACAGCATTAGTCCTAGGGATAGTTATAGTGAACAGTATCAAGAAATTTAATGTTAAGACTATAAAGGGTAAGCAAATAGTTTTTCAGGCTAAAAATAAAAGTATTACACGTTATTTATTAGGGGGTATTATTTTTGGTTTAGGATGGGGGTTAGTAGGAGCTTGTCCTGGGCCAATGTTTACACTTATTGGTGTAGGCTTTTTACCTGTAA